>DASTAF010000240.1:0-2684 GCA_035713005.1 Acetobacteraceae bacterium | reverse complement strand
CATCAGGAAAGTAAACTAACCTGAGGTAGTATCATCACGAACAGACCTGGTGCGGCGTTCACCACCCCTGGCTAGCGAATTTCAGGAAAAGCCCTAGATCGGTTTCCGGCACCGCCGGCTGTAGTCACTGCGTAATGCAATTCAAGGAATACGACATGGATATGTCCCTGCCCCGCTCCGGTGACAGATTCGCCCTCGGCCAGCCCGTCTCCCGCTCGGAAGACCCGGTGCTGCTGCGCGGCGAGGGGCGGTTCACCGACGATCTCAGTCTCCCCGGCCAGCTTCATGGGGTGATGGTGCGAAGCAGGGTGGCGCATGGCATCCTGCACGCCATTCACGCGGACGAAGCCGCCGCGATGCCGGGCGTGGTCGCGATCCATACCGAGGCTGATCTGCGGGCGGACGGCATCGGCCTCATGCCCGCCGCCGCAATGGCGAATCACGATGGTTCGCCCACGCCGCGCCCGCCGCAGATGGCGCTGGCGGGCGAACGGGTGCGTTATGTCGGCGATCCCATTGCCTTCGTCGTGGCGGAGACGGCGAAGCAGGCGCGCGATGCGGCGGAGGCGGTGTTCGCCGAGATCGAGGAGCTTCCCGCCGTCACCGAGGCGCGGGAGGCCGCCGAGCCCGGCGCACCGCAGTTGCACGAGGAAGCGCCTGACAATCTGGTGGTGGATTTCCGCTACGGTGATACGGAAGCGGTTCGGGCCGCCTTCGCCCGCGCCGCCCATGTCACCCGCCTGCGCATCCGCAACAGCCGGGTCGTGGTGAGCCCGATGGAGCCGCGCGCCGCGCTGGCCGAGTTCGAGTTGGAGACGGGGCGCTACGTTCTGCGGCTCGGCTGCCAGGGCGTGATGGGGATGCGGAACCTGCTGAAGGAGGTGCTGGGCGTGCCGGCGGAGCAAATCCGCGTGCTCACCGGGCAGGTCGGCGGCTCCTTCGGCATGAAGGCTTCCTGCTATCCGGAATATGTCTGCCTGCTCCACGCGGCGAAGCGGTTCGGCCGCCCGGTGAAATGGACGGATGAGCGCTCGGAGAGCTTCCTCTCCGACAGCCACGGACGCGATCACGACATGCTTGGCGAACTGGCGCTCGACGCGGAAGGCAATTTCCTCGCCACCCGCCTCACCGGCTTCGGCAATGTCGGCGCCTATCTTAGCAATGTCGTGCTGCTGCCGGCGACGGTGAACGCGGTGAAGAATTTCGTCGGGGTGTACCGCACGCCGCTGATGGAGGTCTCCACCCGGTGCGTCTTCACCAACACGACGCCGGTAGGCGCCTATCGAGGCGCCGGACGGCCGGAAGGCAACTACTACATGGAGCGGCTGGTCGAGACCGCGGCGCGCGAGATGGGGATCGACCCGCTGGCGCTGCGCCGGCGCAACCATATAGCGCCCCGGGAGATTCCCTTCCGCGCCGCCTCCGGCCTCATTTATGACAGCGGCGATTTTCCGGCGATTCTGGATGAGGCGGTCGCGGCGGCCGACTGGGACGGCTTCGCCGCCCGCAAGGCGGAGAGCGCGCGGCGGGGCCGCATCCGCGGCCGGGGCATCGGCCATTATCTTGAAGTGACCGCCGATGCGAGCAACGAGATGGGCGGCATCCGCTTCGATGCCGATGGCGGCGTCACCATCCTCACCGGCACGCTGGATTACGGCCAGGGCCATGCCGCCCCCTTCGCCCAGGTGCTGCACGAGAAGCTCGGCATCCCTTTCGAGCGGATCAGGCTGGTGCAGGGCGATTCCGATGCCCTGCTGGCTGGCGGCGGCACCGGCGGCTCGCGCTCGATCATGCAGAGCGGCAACGCCATTCTTGAAGCGGGCGATCTGGTGATCGAAAAGGGGCGGGCGGCGGCGGCGCATCTGCTGGAAGCGGGCGAGGCGGATATCGAATTCGCCGAGGGCCGGTTCAGCGTGGCGGGGACGGATCTCGGCATCGGCATCATGGAACTCGCTGCCCGGCTGCGCGAGGCGGAGTCGCTGCCGGAAGAAGTGCCCTCCGCCCTCGATGTCGGCCATGTGTTCCGCGGCGTGCCCTCGGCCTTTCCCAATGGTTGCCACATCGCCGAGATCGAACTTGATCCCGAGACCGGCATGATCGAGGTGGTCTCTTATCAGACGGTGAGCGATTTTGGCGTGCTGGTGAACCCGCTGCTGGTGGCCGGGCAACTGCACGGCGGCATCGCCCAGGGCATCGGCCAGGCGCTGACCGAGCTGGTGGCCTATGACGAGCATGGCCAACTCCTGACCGGTTCCTTCATGGATTACGGGCTGCCGCGCGCCGATGTGGTGCCCGGCATCGGCTTTTCCAGCCATCCGGTGCCGGCGCGCACCAACCCGCTGGGGGTGAAGGGCTGCGGCGAGGCAGGCTGCGCCGGCAGCCTGCCGGCGGTGATGAACGCCGTGGAGGATGCGCTGGCGGAGTTCGGCATCACCCATATCGACATGCCGGCGACGCCCTCGCGCGTCTAGGCGGCGATCCGGAAGGCTAAGCGTCCCGCCGGGGAATAGGGTCAGCGCGCGCCGTTCGTCTCGAAGAGCCGGCCGATCCGCGCCGTCAGCTCCTGCAGCTTGTAGGGCTTGGCGATGAGGGGGAAGCTCCTCGCCTCCTCGCTGATCGCCGCCTCGCTATAGCCGGAGGTGAGCAGCACCGGAGTGCGGGGATAGCGCGTGCGGATGGCCTGG
>DASTAF010000239.1:0-6542 GCA_035713005.1 Acetobacteraceae bacterium | reverse complement strand
ACCCGATATGAGATTGATCAGTGCGGAGGGAATGAAGAAAGGCGAAAGGCGCCGCGCCTTGCCCTCATGCACCTGAACCGAAGCCTCGTAGATCGTCTGCAACCCGCCGATGCCCGAGCCGATCATCACCCCGGTCGCGCAACGATCCTCCTCGGATTCAGGAGTCCAGCCGGAATCCTCCACCGCCTGGATCGCGGCCACCAGGCCAAGATGGATGAAGCGGTCCATTTTCTTGAGATCCTTGACCGGAATCCACTCCGAAAGATCAAGGCCGCCTTCGGCTCGCATGCCACTGGGAACCTGCCCGGCGATTTTCGCTGAAAGCTCTGAAGTGTCGAAGGACTGGATGGCGGTGATGCCCGACTCGCCATTGATCAGGCGCCGCCAAACATGCTCCGCCCCCAGGCCCAGCGGGCTGACGATTCCCATGCCGGTCACAACAACGCGACGCATCATGGACTCCTTGCGCGGCTTCCGTCGGCTACTCTGACTTCTGCTTCTCGATATAGTCGATCGCGTCCTTGACGGTTGCGATCTTCTCGGCGGCATCCTCCGGAATTTCCACGCCGAAAGCCTCCTCGAAAGCCATGACCAGTTCCACGGTATCGAGGCTGTCCGCCCCAAGATCGTCGATGAAGGACGCCTCCGGTGTCACCTTGGCCTCATCCACGCCAAGATGTTCGACAACAATTTTCTTCACCTTTTCGGCGACTTCACTCATGGCTATCAACTCTCCTGCAATGCAAATTCACGACGCTCCGGTGCCGGACGGCGCGCAGCAAAGCGGCCGGAGGTACAGCGGGAACCGGACGCGCTTAGCATGGTTCGCAACCGCGCGCCAAGCACCGCCCTGTTTTTTCATATCATGGCCATGCCGCCATTCACGTGCAGCGTCGTGCCGGTGATCCAGCCGGCTTCTTCCGAGGCAAGATAAACCACAGCCGAGGCGATATCCTCCGGCTTTCCCAGGCGGCCAAGGGGAATCCTCTCCATGAGCGAATTGCGCTGGGCTTCCGGGAGAACATTGGTCATGGCGGTTTCCACGAAACCAGGAGCGATCAGGTTGACGGTGATGCCGCGCGAGCCAACCTCCTGCGCCAGGGACTTGGTAAGCCCGATCAGTCCCGCCTTGGCCGCGGCGTAATTCACCTGCCCTGGATTGCCGGTGCTGCCGACGACGCTGCCGATATTGATGATCCGTCCCGAGCGCCGCCTCAGCATGGATTTCAGCACGGTGCGGGACAGGCGGAATGGAGCCGCGAGATCGACATCGAGCACTTTCTGCCAGTCGGGATCTGTCATGCGAAGGACGAGGCCATCCTTGGTAAGGCCAGCATTGTTGACCAGGATATCGATCCTGCCCATTGCGGTTTCGGCCGCGCCAATCAACGAGCCCGGCGCCGAGGGATCGGCGAGATCGGCATCGAAGACATGAACGCGCTCGCCAAGCTCAGCGGCCAGCGCCTCTAGCGCGGCGCGCCTGGTGCCGGAAAGCGCCACCACCGCCCCCTGCCGGTGCAGTGCGCGGGCAATTGCCGCCCCGATTCCGCCCGAAGCGCCGGTCACCAGGGCCGTCTTGCTGCTCAGGTCAAACATGGGTCAGATGCTTTTCATCAGGGTTTCGATTTCCGCGGGCGTGCCGCAGGACAGGGCACGGGCATCCGGGAGGATTCGCTTGATCAGGCCCGACAGCACCTTGCCCGAGCCAAGTTCGACAAACTGTTCCACCCCCATGCCCGCCATGACTCCGACGGATTCGCGCCAGCGGACAGTGGCGGTTACCTGCTCGACCAGCAGTTTCGCTATCTCTGTCGGGTCTGTCACCTTGGCGGCGGTTACATTAGCGATCACCGGGACGGCCGGTGGCCGCGGCGGCGTGGCGGCCAGGGCCTCCGCCATAGCATCGGCGGCAGGAGCCATCAGCGCACAATGAAACGGAGCCGAAACCGGCAGCTTCATTGCCCGCTTCACGCCATGCCGTTTCGCAATCTCGATGGCCCGGCCAACCGCGGCCTCATAGCCGGAAATCACCACCTGTCCGCCGCCATTGTCGTTGGCGATTCCTATCACCTCGCGCCCCTCCGGCCCTGCCTCCGCCTCGACACAGATTTCCCGGGCTGTTGCGATTTCGGCGCCAAGCAATGCCGCCATCGCCCCCTCTCCCGGCTTTACCGCTTCCTGCATGGCACGGCCACGCCGCCTGAGCAGGGATGCCGCATTCGCGATCGAGAAGGAGCCGGATGCGGCCAGGGCCGAATATTCACCCAATGAATGCCCAGCCACGAGAATTGCCTTCTCCTTGAGAGCAATTCCACATTCGCGCTCCAGCACGCGTAGCACCGCGAGCGAGACAGCCATCAGCGCGGGCTGCGCATTCTCGGTCAGTGTCAGTTCATCAGCCGGGCCTTCAAACATGACTTTCGAGAGTTTCTGCTTGAGAACCTCATCGACTTCCTCGAACACCTCGCGCGCCGGCGCAAATGCGGCCGCGAGTTCACGCCCCATCCCGACGATCTGGCTTCCCTGACCCGGAAAAACGAAGGCGTTGACCGCCATATCCTGTCTCCTCTGATTGGCACGGGGGGTTAGCCAGCCATGCTGTTGAAGTCAAATCAGCGGCTGATCGCCTTAAAAATGTCGTTCAAAAATCTTCACCACATCGCCGGGTTGGACCAGCGCGTCAGCCTCGGCGCGATATTCATGAGGATGTCCATGGGTGACGCGAACGATGCCGGCATAGGATTCCACCGCTCTATAGGTGAATCCCCCGGCAAGCGACACGGCGGTCAGAACCGTCATTCCCGGCCTGAACGGATACTGGCCGGGTTTGTTCACCTCGCCCAATATATAGAATGGCCGATAGCGCGTAATCTCGACCGCGACGCTCGGATACAGCAATATCCCGCCAGCCTTGAGGCGGGAGGATATTTTTTGAGCAAGCTCCGGTGTGGTCAGCCCGGCCGCACGGATCACCCCAAGCAGCGGCAGATCAATGGTGCCGCTATCGTCGAGTTCATAGGTATCCGTGAGCTGCTTTTGGTTGAACACGATGATGCGCACCGTGTCTCCCGCCCCCAGCACGTAAGGACCAGGACGCGGCGGCGGCAGAGGCTTCAGCCTACCTCCCGAAGCGCAGGCGGCGAGCGGTGCGGTGGTCAGAAAAACGAGGAAATGGCGCCGCCTTTGCCAGACCCGCAATAGAAACTCCTGTTTCACCTTGATATTATAGCCATTCTGAAAAGATGCTTAAATTACAACTTAAAATTGACAGTTTTACCTATTCTGCTACTATTCCTTGAGGGGATAGTAGCATGAAGGTTGAGTCTGGCGATACGGCCATATCACGGGATATTGCCGTGCCGGAAGCACCCTCGCCAATCGATGTGCTCCTGATGATTCGCCGGCGCTGGCGGTTGGTCTGCATGGCTGCTCTCCTGTTGCCTGCGCTGGCCGCATTCGCGCTCAGCCGCTTGCCATCGAGCTACAGAGCTACGGGAACCCTGCTTTATGCACCCGTGGATTTCGCGCCGAAACTGCTTCAGGGTGTTCTTGTCTCATCCCCAGGCTCCGATGCGGTGATGGCAAGTCAAAACGCGATCATTCTGAGCCTTCCGGTGATAGAGGGGCTTATCCAGCGGCTGCATCTGGCCGATCACCCTGAGTTCAATCCCGCGCTGTCTCCGCAACCCGCCTGGCGCCGGTGGCTTGGCATTGCGCATCATCCGAAGCCAGCCTCTGCGGCGGCAATCACCAATGCGGTGCGGCAAGCCTTGAGCGTGGCGACTCTTCCAAATTCGCGGGTGATCGAGGTCTCCTTCACCAGCGCCAGTCCGATCCTTTCAACCAAGGCGGCGAACCTGGCGATGAGGCTGTATCTGGATCGTCAGCGGACACAAAATTTTGAGTCACTGGCAGCGGCTCAATCCTGGCTGAGCAGGCGTGCCGGCGAGACGTCGGTGGCGCTGGAGGCGACAAGCACGGCCATTGCCAGGGCACAGGCGCAGGCCGGATTGGAGCATGGCAGCCAGGGCCTGCTGACAAGTGAGGCAGCAAGCCGCATGACGGGAAATGTCATCCAGGCCGAGAATGACTTGGCAATTGCCCGCGCAAAGCTGGCGGCGGCACAGGGGGGCGATGACGCCGGGGCTAGCGCGGCGATTTCCTCCGAGCTGATGCCGCTCCGAACCCGAGAGGCGGAACTGGCGGCGAAGCTGAGTGCGCTGTCGGCAAGCGAGGGGCCGAATTATCCCGACATCGCTACGACACGGCAGGAACTGGCCGCCGAGCGGAGCCAGATCAATGCGGAAATGGGACGCATAATTGCCGCCGATCATGCCCAGGTGGCAGCGGATGAGGCGAGGCTCGCCAGCCTGCGGGCTGTCCTTGCCCGGACGAAAAGCCGGTATTCGGCCGAGGCGGTGGATGGCGCACCAATTACCGGACTTGAGCAGAAAGCCGATGCCGAACGCGCCCTCCTGCGGGCACTGACCAAGCAGATCGGCATGCTGGCCAGCCAAGGCGCTCTTGTGCGGCCCGATGCGACGATTCTTTCGGAGGCAGTGCCTCCCCTGCAGCCCAATGGCCCCCATGCGATGATGATCACGCTCGGGGCGGGGCTGCTGGGGCTCTGCCTGGGGCTTCTGATGGCAATCTCCAAGGAACTCGCCAATCATACATTCCGCAGCGGCAGCGACATACGGGCGCAGCTTGCCCTGCCCTGTATCGCCTTGCTGCCGGAACTGCCGAAGCGGACCCGGCGCGGCCTCAGCATTCCCGAATATGCCAGCGGACATCCTTTCTCCCTGTTCGCGGAGCAGCTCAGGGCGCTTCGGGCCAGTGTCTGGATGGATCCCACGGGCCCTCGTATTCTCGCCATCACCGCCGCGCGGCCAGGTGAAGGTAAGACAACACTGGCGCTGGGTTTGGCGGCATCGGCGGCATCCTCCGGTCTGCGCACCCTCGCCATCGACTGCGACATTCGCCAACCCAGTTTCGATGCCGCCTTCAGCCTTGGCGGCGCGCTCGGGCTGACCGATTATCTGGCTGACCGGGCGACGCTGGATCAGGTGATCCAAGTGCTGCCTGAAACTGGATTGAACGTGGTTCCCGCCGGCTCGATCGCCACGGACGCGCTCAGCCTGTTCATTTCACGGCGAATGAGCCTGCTCATGTCCGAGCTTCGTGAGCGATACGATCTGGTTTTGCTCGATCTGCCGCCCACCTTCGCCCTTGCTGAGACCCGAGTTCTGGCGCGGGCGGCCGATGCGACATTGTTCTGCGTGCGCTGGGACGATACGCCTAGGAAAACGGTCTCCGCCTCCCTTGCCCTTTTGCATGAGGCCGAAATTCACCTGATCGGGGCGGTCCTTACGCGAGTGGATGCGGCCAAACACCGCGCATCCGGTTTCCCCGCTGCGGAAATCTATCATCCCCGCTATGGCGGCTATTTTCATGCCTGATTCCCAGACCGCTGCGCTGCCTCCAGAAGCAGTAAATGCGGTGAATGTTCTGCGTCGCTTTCTTCTTCGCCAATGGGCGCTTCTGCTGAGCATGCCTCTTCTCCTATGGCCTGCCCTATATAACGGGTTTCCGCTCGTCTTCTCGGATACTGGCACTTATATCTCCCAACTTATCGAAAGGCATCTCGGCTGGGACCGGCCGCCTTTCTACAGCCTGTTCCTGCTGCTCCTTGGCTGGGGAAAGTCACTCTGGCCGCCTGTAATGGTACAGGCGATTTTTACGGCATGGCTGATTACGCGGGTACGCAGGACGATCATTCCACAGATGGGGGCAGCCTACGACTTCGGAATAATCGGCATTCTCGCCATTGCGACCGCCCTGCCATGGGCCACGGGGGAGATCATGCCGGACCTGTTCACGCCGCTCATGGTGCTCGGGCTGTTCCTGCTGGCTTTTGATCCGAACCTTCAGAAAGCGGAAAATGCTCTTCTGATTTTGACCCTGGCCGGCATGATGACGTTTCACCTGACCAATCTGCCGATCTATTTCGGACTTTGCCTCACCGTACTGGCATTAGCTCGGTGGATCGGCATGATGATGCCCTGGCGGCTCATCATGGCGGCGCCGGTCCTTTCGATTCTGGCGCTCGGCGCGGTCAATCTCATTGGAACGGGAATACCTTCAATCTCTCCCTACGGAGCCACATTCTATCTGGCACGGCTGCTGGCCGATGGCCCGGCGCGGGAGACTCTCGCGCAGGATTGTCCCCATGAAGACTGGGCACTTTGTCATTATCAGAAGGAGATTCCAGATTCCGCGGATGCGTTCCTGTGGATGAACAGCAGCCCGCTCTACCGGGCCGGCGGCCCAAAACGGCTGATCGTACAGACAAAGAAAATTATCCGCCTCACGCTTGCCGAGCATCCCGCTTCCGCGTTCGATGGTCCCGTCGCGAGGTGTGTGGAAATTCTGGGTGGCGTAATCTCCGGGTTCATTCAACCACGAGAATCGGCGTTGGCGCGCCGATGGAGATTACACCATGGAGAAGCATAGCACGGAAACGCCGGATGCCACCCTGTTTG
>DASTAF010000238.1:0-2997 GCA_035713005.1 Acetobacteraceae bacterium | reverse complement strand
GCCGTGTAGGCCGGGGCGCCCTGGAGGCGGTTCCTGTCGATATCGACCACGTAGCCGCCCTGGCGCTCGTCATAGGTGAGGACGTTCCAGGGCAGCGGGTGATAGCTCTCGCCCATGCCGAGGAAGCCGCCGAAGGACATGATGGCGTATTCGACATGGCCCGAGCGCTTGTTGATCATCACGTCGTAGATGCTGCCAAGGGATTCGCCCTGGCGGTTATAGACGCTGGTGCCGTTCACCTTGCTGGCGGCGATGAGGCTCTGGGTCTCGTTGGTGGCAACATTGCCGGAAGATGTGGAAGATGTGTTCGTGTAACCGCTCATCCCGATCTCCTTTGCTATTGGCGGCGCTTCGGTATTCGCGCCGCATCGGTAAAGAATAGATGGGGATCGTTGCGCTCCCATCGAAGCGGCGGCGGTTAATCGACCGATGAAATCCGGTTCATTCGCGCGGGCTTCGCCGGGAGCTTCGCTTGAGCCGCCCGTTCCGGCCTCCATATAGGCCTCATCGCGCGGGCCATGGGGCCCGGCGCCGCAATTCCAGAACAATGAGGAAGGAGCGAGGCAATGGGTCTCTTCACAAGCCCGATCAAGACATTGGACGATCTGTTCATCCATACGCTGCAGGATATTTACTACGCCGAGCAGCAGATCACCAAGGCTTTGCCGACGATGATCGACAAGGCGGAGAATTCCATGCTCAAGAGCGGGCTGAAGCAGCATCTGCAGGAGACGGAGCAGCATGTCACCCGGCTGGAGCAGATATTCAAGCGGCTGAACCAGCCGGTGAAGGGGGTGGACTGCCAGGCGATCGACGGCATCATCGCCGAGGCCAAGCAGGTGATGAGCGACGTGGCCGACCCGAAGGTGCGGGACGCGGCGATGATCACCTCCGCGCAGGCGGTGGAGCATTACGAGATCAGCCGCTACGGCTCGCTGATCGCGCTGGCGAAGCAGACCGGGCACGAGAACTGCGTCGACCTGCTTCATACCACGCTGCAAGAGGAGAAATCGGCGGATGAGAAGCTGACCGAGGTGGCGAAGGCGCAGGTCAACCCGAAGGCGGCCTGATCCCCGCATGGAAGCGCGCCGGCGAGGTTTTCGCCGGCGTTTTCATGCGCAAACTGCCTTGTTGCAGTCCGCCGCCGCGCCCTGATACCATGGTGTAAAGGCCCGGGGCAGCCGGGAGAGAGATCAGGGGAAGGATGAGCAATGGCCCACTGGATCGTCATGCGCCGGGACGCCGAAGGCGATGTCCACAAGGTGGCGGGGATATGGGAAGCGGATACTAGAGAGCAGGCCATCGCGCGAATGCTGCGGGAGAGCGATGAGCCGGATGCCGGCGGCTGGTTCGCCGAGAAGGCGGACAAGCGCGAGGACATGACGAACTGGAATCTCGACAAGGAATCGATCGGCAGGCCGGAATCCAGCGACAAGATCGACGAGAAGGAAGGCCACGAGCCGCCGTAGCCTCAGTTCAGAATCCTTTCCGGCCCCTTCCAGGGCGGCGGGGACTGGTCCGGCTCCGGCGGCGGCTGTTTCACCGGCGGCTTCGGCACCTGCGGCGGTTCCTTCACCGGGGGAAGCGGTTCCTGGGACATGATTCGGCCCTCCGCTCCCATGAATGGGGGCGGAACGAGGGAAGCGGAAGGTCCGCGTGACGGTCTAACGCTTGTTTAACGCCGGAGTCAGCCGATAAAACTTGCAGGCCTGGCTGGCGATCTCGATGTCTTGAACCGATCGGTTGTTCGCGGCCCCGTTCAATGGAATGGGCCGCATAATAATCGTCAGGATCAGGAAAGGAAAACCAGATGCAGAGCAAGATGAAGACAGTCATGCTGACCGGAGCCTCGCTGTTGCTGAGCACCGGCATGGCGCTGGCGGCCACGGCTTCCGGCCCGGCGGGCCAGACCACTCCGCATGGCCTGAATCACGTGCAGATGGCCCAGGCGGGCGGTGCCGGCGGCACGGGCGGCGCCGCGGGTGGCGGTGGCGGCGGAACGGGCGGTGCCGGCATGGGCGGCGCCGGCGCGGGCGGCACGGGTGCCGCGGGCATCGGCAGCGGCGCGGGCGCCAGCTCGACCGGAACCGCTGGCGGCACGGCGGGCAACATGAATGGCGGGGCGCCGGGCAGCAACGGCGCCGCCTCGGGCAGCACGATGGGTAATACCGCCGGAACGGCTGGCGGCGCCATGGGCGCCGGCACGGGTGCCGCCGGCGGCGACACCGGAATGGGCGGCGGCGGAGCCGGCCTCGGCAGCACGAGCGGCAGCACCGGCAATGGCGGGGCCGCGGCCGGTGGCGCGGGCGGCGCCGGTGGCGCGGCTGGCGGCGCCGGTGGCGGCGGCGGCGGGACCTGATCCCTCGCGCTTCGGAGCGGAAAAAGGCACGCCCCGGTCATCCGCCGGGGCGTGCGCGTTCAGAACCGGTAGGTGGCCGTCGCGCCGATGATGAAATTGCGCGTCGGCGCCGGCTCGTAATATTCCTGGTTCGCGTCGGCGATGATGACCGAGCCGATATAGGAGCGGTTGAAGATGTTGTTCACCCGCAGGAATTCGTTGAAGCCGAGCGGCCCCAGCTTCTGGCGGAAGCCGCCAGCCCAGTCGGCGCGGAAATAGCCGGGCGCGTAGGCGGTGTTCTGGTTATCGACGTAGAGCCGCGTCTCCCACTGCCCGTCCAGCCTGGTGTAGAAGCCGGTGCCCGGATCGCGCCAGTCGGCTTCGCCGTAGAGGCGCGAACTCGGCACCCCCGGCAGGAACCGGCCCGCCACCTTGCTGTTCTGAAAACGGGCATCGATGAAGCTGTAGGCGGCGTAAAGCTCGATGTGGTGCGGCAAGGAGGTGTCGATGCTGGCATCGACGCCGTTGCGCCCGGTATTCCCCTCGTTGGCATAGGAGGTGCGGCCGTTGACATTGCTGAACACGACGATCTCGTCGCTGGTGTGGATGTGGAACAGGGCGATCTTGAGATAGGTTTCGGGGGTGACGAAGCTCTTGAT
>DASTAF010000237.1:0-2785 GCA_035713005.1 Acetobacteraceae bacterium | reverse complement strand
CAAGGCTATGTCTTCGCCGCGAAAACCGCCGCGGCCCATATCGCCAGCCTGCTCGGGCGCCTCGAGCAGGCGAGGCGCCTGCATGGCCAGGCCGCCGCCCTTCAGGCCAATTTCGAGCGGGTGTTCTGGAACGACGAGCTTGGCATGTACGCGCTGGCGCTGGACGGGGCGAAGCGCCCCTGCCTCGTGCGCAGCTCCAATGCCGGGCAGGTCCTGCTCTCCAGCATGGCCGAGCCGGACCGGGCGCGGAAGATCGCCGAGCAGATGATGGGGCGCGCCTTCTTCTCCGGCTGGGGCATCCGCACCATCGCCGCCGGCGAGGCGCGTTACAATCCGATGTCCTATCATAATGGTTCGGTCTGGCCGCACGACAACGCGCTGATCGCCCTCGGCTTCGCGCGCTATGGGCTGCGCGAGCCGGCGGCGCGCGTGTTCTCCAGCCTGTTCGAGACCGCCAGCCATGCGGATCTGCGCCGCCTGCCGGAGCTGTTCTGCGGCTTTCCGCGCATGCGTGGCCAGGGGCCGACAGCCTATCCCGTCGCCTGCTCGCCGCAGGCCTGGGCGGCCGGAACCCTGCCGTCCCTGCTGCAGGCATCCCTCGGCATCGGCTTCGATCCGGCATCGCGAACCGTCAGCTTCGACCGCCCGACGCTGCCAAATTTCCTCACCTATGTGAACCTGACCAATCTCAGGATTCATGACGCCAGTATCGACGTCACCCTGAGCCGGACGAGCAGCCGCTCCCATGGCAGCGGCGCCGTCGCAATGTCGGTGACGGCGCGGCGGGGCGATATCCGCGCTATGATGACGAGCTGACGGGCTCCGCCTCCGCCGTCTGCGGCGCTGTTTCCGGCATGATCAGCCAGACCAGCGCCGTGCCGGCCAGCCCGGCCAGGGCAAGGGCGAGGAAGGCGACGCGGCTGCCCCAGGCGGCGGCGGCCCAGCCCGCCAGGATCGTGCTGATCGTGGCGCCCGCGCCGACGGCCAGGCCGATCACCCCCATGGCCAGGTTGAAATGGCCGCGCTCGCGGGCGATATCGGCGGCGATCAGCGGCAGAAGCACGCCGATCACGGCGGCGCTGATGCCGTCCAGCGACTGGATCAGGACGACCGGAACGGGCAAGGCGATCAGGCCGAACAGCAGCCCACGCACCGGTTCGGCGGCGAAGCCGATCAGCAGCACCGCCCGCCTGCCATGCCGCTCCGCCGCCCGCCCGACCAGGGGCGACAGCCCGGCGACCACGATCTGCGGCACCACGATGCAGGCGGCGATCACCAGATTGGCCACGCTCCCGGCGCTTGCCGCGATCTCGTTGCCGACGAAGGGCAGCATTCCGGCATCCGCCATCTGGAACAGGATGATGCAGGCGCCGAAGGCGAGCAGCCGCCGGTCGAGAAACAGATGCGCCAGCTCGCGCCCAAGGGGCTCGTGAGCCCGCCGGCGCTCGCGCGCCGCCCGCACCTGCCGCGTGCCCTCGATCTGCCACAGCGCCAGCAGCGCCGGTATGCCGAGGGCGGCGGTGAGCGCGAACACCGCGCTGCCGGTCAGATAATATCCGGCAAGCCCCATCACCGCCGCGGAAATCCCGTTGCCGAGCGAGGCATAGCGCGCGTTCCGCCCCAGCCTCTCCCCGAGCGCGCCGAGTCCCACCAGCGAGACGCTGACCGCCGCGATGGCGGGGGTCAGCATGCAGCTCGCGAAGCCATGCAGAATCTCGGCGAGGCTGATGCCGAAGGTACTGGGCGCCACCAGGAACAGCAGGGCGCTGAGCGTGATGGCGATGATGGCCAGCGCCGCCGCCAGACGCTTGCTCGGCATCGCATCCACCAGTGCTCCGGCTGGAAGCTGGCTGAGCATGGCCACCGTGGTGCCCAGGCTCAGCACGCTGCCGATGGCGAGCTCGGTCCATTTCTGGCTGGTCAGATAGATGGCGATGAACGGCCCGAAGCCGGTCTGCACGTTGGCGACGAAGAAATTCAGCCAGTCCAGGCCTTTCAGGCTGCGCTGCGACGCCATGAAAGGGCTATTGCCCGCTTGCCGGACCTGCCGCGGGGGCATGCGGGGCCTTGGCCGCCGCCTTCGCCGGCGCCGCCACGGGCACGGACGGGGCATCGACCTTGTAGGTCGGCATGGCCTTCAGCTTGGCCGGGTCCATGTCGAGGCTGATGACGATGCGGTCCTTCACCACCGCGAAATGCAGCGCCTTCCAGAGCACGGCGATGTTGCGGTTACCGACCCCGAGAAAGCCGGCGAACTCGATCACCGCCGCGTGCGGCGTGCCCTGCGCGTTGATCAGCACATCGACGATGCGGCCGATCTGGTTGCCCTTCGCATCCAGCACGGCCTCGCCCAGTATGCCCTCGGCCTGGGCCTTGCGGATATGTTCCAGCTTGGCCGGTTTCGGCGGCGGTGCCGGTTTCTGCGCCGGTTGCGAGGGCTGTTTCGCCGCCGGCGGAGGCTGAACCTGCTTCGGCTGGTCCGCGCGTGCGGTAGCGCCGAAAGCCGCCGCGCCCAGCAGGCCCCCGCAGGCGATCAGGATTCTCAGCGCCGGGGAAGGGCGGAACCGAACTCCATCCAGGCCAGCTGCATTGCCGTCTTGCATGGAAGCGACATGCGCCGCCCGGCTCGATCAATCAACCTGGGCGCGCCAGGAACGCGTTCAATTCTCGCCCGCTCCTTCAATACATGTGCTGGCCGCCATTGATCGACAGGGTCGATCCGGTGATGAAATCCGCTTCGTCCGAGGTCAGGAACACCACGCCGCGGGCGATATCCTCCGCGCGG
>DASTAF010000236.1:0-2269 GCA_035713005.1 Acetobacteraceae bacterium | reverse complement strand
CGCCGCCTTCGGCAATGGGCCGACGCAGAGCGGCCCGGCCCGGCAGGGCCAGCTCGGCCTCTCCCTCGCGCCGCTGACCGGCGCGGACCGGCAGCAGCTCAACCTGCCGTCCGGCATCCAGGGCGCGGTGATCGCGCATGTTCAGCCCAATTCCGCCGCCGACACCGCCGGGCTGCGCCCGGGCGACGTGATCGTCGGCGTGGGCAGCACCACGGTCACCGATCCCGATCAGGCGGTGAAGGCCATCCAGGCGGCGGAGAAAAACGGCTCCAAGGCGGTCGCGCTCCGGGTCATGCGCGGCAATCAGGCGATCTTCGTCGCCATCGCCCTGCCGCACGGCAAGAACAGCAAGAGCGGCTGACGGAGTCGCTGATAAATTTTCTCCCCGGAAGGGGCCGGATGGCAAATCCGGCTCCCTCCGGCCAGGGAGGCGAACGGTTCTTCCCCAATTTACTTCCGGCCCTTGCGGGGCGGGAGCCTTTCTGTTTTGTCGCTGTTTCGGACCGCCGCGCGCGGCCCCGGCCGGCATGATCCGATGCCGGACCAGGATTTGGAGTCAGGAATGAGCGTCACGATTCAGGCCGCCGACCTCAAGGCGCTTGAGGCCGAAAGCATCGAGATTTTCCGCGAGGCGGCGGCGGGCTTCCGCAACCCGGTATTGCTCTATTCGATCGGCAAGGATTCATCGGTGCTGCTGCACCTGGCGCTGAAGGCTTTCCACCCGGCCCGGCTGCCCTTCCCCGTGCTGCATATCGACACCACCTGGAAGTTCCGCGAGATGATCGCCTTCCGGGACGCCATCGCCGCCCGCCACCGGCTGAACCTGATCGTGCACACCAACCAGGATGGGGTGGCGCGCAACATCAACCCGTTCGACCATGGCGCCTCGGACTACACCCAGATCATGAAGACCGAGGCACTGAAGGCGGCGCTCGACGCGCATGGCTTCGACGCGGCCTTCGGCGGCGCCCGCCGCGACGAGGAGAAGTCCCGCGCCAAGGAACGCATTTTCTCGGTCCGCAGCGCCGGCCATGGCTGGGAGCCGAAGGCGCAGCGGCCGGAGCTCTGGAACCTCTACAACACCCGCCTCGCCCCCGGCCAGACCATGCGGGTCTTCCCCCTCTCGAACTGGACCGAGGCCGATATCTGGGCCTATATCCGGCAGGAGACCATCGATGTGGTGCCGCTCTATTTCGCCAAAGAGCGGCCGGTGGTCGAGCGTGGCGGCCAGCTCATCATGGTGGATGACGGGCGCCTGCCGCTCCGCCCCGGCGAGCAGCCGCGGCTCGAAAAAATCCGCTTCCGCACCCTGGGCTGCTATCCGCTGACCGCGGCGGTGCGCTCCGATGCCGGAACGCTGGACGAGGTGATCGAGGAGATGCGCCGCTCCCGCAATTCCGAGCGCGAGGGCAGGCTCATCGACCATGACGATTCCGCCGCCATGGAGCGCAAGAAGCGCGAGGGATATTTCTGATGAACGACATGAGGGCCTCGGCCCCGCGCACCCTGCTCCGCCTGCTCACCTGCGGCAGCGTCGATGACGGCAAGTCCACCCTGATCGGCCGGCTGCTCCATGATACCGGCAACGTGCCGGACGACCAGGCGGCGGCGCTGGAGCGGGATTCGAAAAAATTCGGCACCACCGGCGGCGCCATGGACTTCGCCCTGCTGGTGGACGGGCTGGAGGCCGAGCGCGAGCAGGGCATCACCATCGACGTCGCCTACCGCTTCATGGCAACCCCGCGCCGCAAGTTCGTGATCGCCGACACGCCGGGCCACGAGCAATATACCCGCAACATGGCGACCGGCGCCTCCAACGCCTCGCTGGCCATCCTGCTGGTGAACGCCCGCGCGGGAATCCTCACCCAGACCCGCCGGCACGCCTTCATCTGCAACCTGCTCGGCATCCGCCACATCGTGCTGGCGGTGAACAAGATCGACCTCGTGGATTACGACGAGGCCCGCTTTGCCGAGATCGCGGATGAATTCGCCGCCCTGGCCGCGGGTTTCTCCTTCACCTCGGTGATGCCGATTCCGCTCTCCGCCCGCGATGGTGACAATGTGGTGGCCGCCAGCGCCAATACCCCCTGGTACACCGGGCCCTCCCTGCTCGACCATCTCGAAACCGTCATCGTCGATGCGGAGGACGCCAATCCCTTCCGCATGCCGGTGCAATGGGTCAACCGCCCGGATGACAGCTTCCGCGGCTATGCCGGAACCATCGCCGGCGGCATGATCGAGAGGGGCGAGCGCGTCACCGTCGCCGCCT
>DASTAF010000235.1:0-5990 GCA_035713005.1 Acetobacteraceae bacterium | reverse complement strand
CGGCGATTCCAGCCATCCCAGCGCGTGGAACTGGCGGATGGTCCGCTCCCCCATGCCCTCGATGTCGAAGGCGGGGCGGGAGCAGAAATGGATCAGCCGCTCGATGAGCTGGGCCGGGCAGGTGAGGCCGCCGGTGCAGCGGCGCACCGCCTCGCCCGCCGGGCGGATCGCCAGCGAGCCGCAGACCGGGCAATGGTCGGGAAAGGAGAAGGGCTCCGCGCCCTCCGGCCGCCGTTCGGGCAGCGAGGCGACGATCTGCGGGATCACGTCGCCGGCGCGCTGAATCTCCACCATGTCGCCGACGCGGATGTCCTTGCGGATGATCTCGTCCTCGTTGTGCAGCGTGGCGTGCTGCACCAGGACCCCGCCGACATTCACCGGCTCCAGCACCGCGCGCGGCGTCAGCGCCCCGGTGCGGCCCACCTGGATGTCAATGGCCTTCAAGATCGTGAGCGCACGCTCGGCGGGGAATTTCCAGGCAATGGCCCAGCGCGGGGCGCGGCCGGCGAAACCCAGGCGGCCCTGCAGGGCCAGATCGTCCACCTTGTAGACCACCCCGTCGATATCGTAGGGCAGGGAAGCCCGGGCGAGGGCGATTTCCGCCTGGAACGCCTCCGCCTCGCTCTCCATGACGCGGCGGGATAGCGGGTTGACCGGGAACCCCCAGCCCTCCAGCGTCTTCAGGTAGTCCCAATGGCTCGCCGCCACCGCTCCGCTCGCCGCGCCCCGCGCATAGGCGAACAGGGAAAGCCTGCGGCGCGCCGTGATTGACGGGTCGAGCTGGCGCAGGCTGCCCGCCGCGGCGTTGCGCGGATTGGCGAATTGCCGCGCCTGGCCCTGGTTCAGCGCCAGGAAATCCTGCTTGGTCATGAACACCTCGCCGCGGATCTCGATGAAATCGGGAGCATCGTGCGGCAGGCGGCGCGGAACATCCGGCAGGGTCCGCAGATTCTGCGTCACGTCCTCGCCCTCGGCGCCGTCCCCCCGAGTCGTCCCGCGCGTGAATTCCCGATTCTCATAGGTGAGCGAGATGGACAGCCCGTCGATCTTCGGCTCGGCGACGAAGCCCAGCGGCGCTCCGTCCAGGTTCAGGAAGCGCCGGACGCGGGCGCAGAATTCCGCGAATTCCTCGGGGCGGAAGACATTGTCGAGCGAGAGCATCGGCTCCCGGTGGCGGTATTTCGCGAATCTGGCGGCGGGAGAAGCGCCCACCGCCCCCAGCACGGCGGCGGAATCCGCCAGCTCCGGATGCGCCGCGAGAAGCGCCGCCGCCTCGCGCTTCAGCGCGTCGTACTCGGCATCGTCCATGATCGGCGCGTCGTCGCGGTGATAGGCGAGATCGGCCTCGGCGATGCGGGCGGCGAGCCTGGAGAAATCCTGCCGGGGATCGTTCATGGCACATCCAGAAGGCTGCGGGCGGCCTCGCGCGCCGCGTCGGTCACGGTCTCGCCGGCGAGCATGCGGGCGATTTCCTCCCGCCGCGCCGCCTCGTTCAGCTTTTCCACCCGGGTGAAGGCGCGGTTGCCGTCGGTCTCCTTCGCCACCCGGAAATGCGCCGCCCCGCGCGCCGCCACCTGCGGCGAATGCGTCACCACCAGCACCTGCATGGCCGAGGCGACATGGGCGAGCCGCTCGCCCACCGCCGCGGCCGTCGCGCCGCCGATGCCGCTATCCACCTCGTCGAAGATCAGCGTGCCGACGGCGCTGCCGCCGGTCAGCACCACCTTCATCGCCAGCATCAGCCGGGACAGTTCGCCGCCGGAGGCGATCTTGTCGAGCGGGCCGGGCGCGTCGCCAGGATTGGTGGCGACCAGGAACTGCACCGCATCGGCGCCCCGCGCGCTCCACTGCGCCTCGGGCAGCAATTCGCGCTTCACGAAGAACCGCGCCCGGTCGAGCTTCAGCGGCGGCAACTCGCGCCCGATCGCCTCCATCAGCGCGGCGGCGGCTTCGTCCCGCGCGGCGGAGAGGGCGGCGGCGGCCTCGACGAAGGCGGAGCGCCTCCCGGCGGCTTCGGCGGCGAGCGCCGCGATATCGGCGCTGCCGCTGTCGAGCGCGGCGAGCTTCGCGCTCATCTGATCGCGCAAGGCGGGCAGTTCGGCCACGCTGACGGCGTATTTCCGCGCCATGGCGCGCAGGGCGAAGAGCCGTTCCTCGGCGGCTTCCAGGGCGCGCGGCTCGGGCTCGGCCTCGGCGGCGGCGCGGGCGAGCAGCGACTCGGCCTCGGCCAGCGCCTCCTCGGCCCGCTCGATGGCGCCGAGGGCGGCGGCGAGGGCAGGGGAGAGATCGGCCTGGCTGATCCGCCCCAGCGCCCGGGCGGCGGCGCGCAGCGCGGCCCCTGGCCCGGCATTGCGCCGCTCGCGGGGGGTGAGTTCGGACAAGGCGGAGGCGATGGCCTCGGCATGACGCTCGCCGGCCTGCAAGCGCTGGCGTTCGGCGGCGAGATGGGTCTCCTCATCCGGCTCCGGGGCCAGATCGGTCAGCTCCGCCGCCGCGTGACGGAGGAAATCCTCCTCGCGCGCCGCCTCGGCGATGGCCGCCTGGGCCGCTTCCAGCCGGGAAGCCGCCTCTTTCCAGGCGCGATGGGCCGCGCCCGCCGCCTCCCGCAGCTCCGGCGCGACGCCATAGGCGTCCAGCATGGCGAGCTGGCTGGCCGGATCGGCGAGGCCGATCTGCTCGTGCTGGCCCTGGATCTCGATCAGCAGGCCGCTCACCCGCCGCAGCAGCCCCACCCCCACCGGCTGGTCGTTCACCAGGGCGCGGGAGCGGCCATCGCGGGTGATGACGCGGCGGATCAGGATCTCGTCCCCGATATCGAGCCCCTGCTCGGCGAGCAAAGGCATGGCCGGGTGATTCCCCGGCACGGTGAAGGCGACCGAGACCACCGCCTGCTCCGCCCCGGCGCGGATCAGGGACTGATCGGCCCGCGCCCCCATGGCCAGCCCGAGCGCGTCGAGCAGGATCGACTTTCCCGCCCCGGTCTCGCCTGTCAGCACCGTCAGCCCCTCGCCGAAGGCGAGATCGAGCCGGTCGATCAGCACCACTTCGCGGATGGAAAGCGAGGTCAGCATAACGAGGCCGCGCGGAAGGTCAGAGCAGCCCGAACAGGAACCCGCCGGATTTCTTCCGGGGCGCCCGGCCCGAAAGCAGGTCATGCGCGCGCAGCTTGTCGTAGGCCAGCCTGTACCAGCGGCTGCCCGGATAATTATAGCCGAGCACCGCCGCCGAGCGGCGCGCCTCGGAGACCAGCCCGAGGTCGAGATAGCATTCCACCAGCCGCTCCAGCGCCTCCGGCGCGTAGGTGGTGGTCTGGTAGTCCTCGATCACGCTCTGATAGCGGCCGATCGCGGCGCCGTAGAGATGCTGGCGCTCGTAGAAGCGGCCGATCGACATGTCATGCCCGGCGAGCCGGTTCTGGACCAGGCGGAGCTTGATCCGCGCGTCGCGCGCATAGGCGCTGTCGGGGAAGCGCGTCACCACGTCCTGCAGGGCCTGCGCGGCCTGCAGCGTCGCGGTCTGGTCGCGCTGAACCCCCTCGATCTGCTCGTAGTAGCAGAGCGAGCGCAGGTAATAGGCATAGGCGATGTCGGGGCTGGCGGGATGCAGTTCGATGAAGCGGTTGATCGAGCCGATGGCGGCGACGAAATCCTGCCGCCGGTATTCGGCGAAGCCGTGCAGCAGCTCCGCATGGGTGGCCCAGGTGGAATAGGGATAGTTGACCTCGATCTCGTTGAACGTATCGGCCGCCTTCTTGTTCTCGTCCTTGCGCAGATAGGCCAGCCCGTTCGTGTAGAGCGTGCCGGCAGGCGGCAGGTTCTGCGAGACCTCCGCCGGCTTCGCGCTTTCGGTATCCGGCTTGCCGCCGAATATGCCGCAGCCGCCGAGCAGCAGCGGCAGGGCGAGGGAGAACGGCGCCAGGCGGCGGCCGAGCTTACGGGTCTGGGGTCGGATTTGCTTCATTGCCGCGGGCTTATACCATGATGCGCGGCGGCGCGAAGCCGTCTCATTCCTGCAAACCAGCCTAATCATCTTCATTTCGATACGGCGCTTGCTCAAACCCGCATGATTGCTTAAATACGATCCTGGATGGCAGCATGGTGTTGCCGTCCGTTCCGTCGCAGGAATAACCATCCATCAGCCCGGCCCGGCGGCCACAGAGCCCCGGCCGATCAGGTCAGTCGCAGATGCCACCGCATCGCGCATACCGGCAAGCCCATCCCGTGGTTGGGCTGGTTCAAGGAACATCACCGCCTCATGGCTTCCACCGCAATCGCAACGCGTGCCTCCCATTCAAACGATAGCGCCAGCAAGTTCACCGGCTCCGAGGATTTCGCCTCGCTGCTCGATTCCACGCTCGGCAATAATTCCGGCTTCGAGGGTTCCGTCGTCTCCGGCCAGGTTCTCCGGATCGATGATGATTTCGTCGTGGTCGATGTCGGGCTCAAGAGCGAAGGCCGGGTGCCGCTGAAGGAATTCGGCGCGCCGGGCGTTGCCCCGGAAGTTCATAAAGGCGACGTGTTCGACCTCTATATCGAGCGCTACGAGGACAAGGACGGCTCGATCGTCCTGTCCCGCGAGAAGGCGCGGCGGGAGGAATCCTGGACCCTGCTCGAGCGCGCGCATGAGGCGGGCACCCGCGTCACCGGCGTCATCCATGGGCGGGTGAAGGGCGGCTTCACCGTCGATCTCGGCGGCGCCACCGCCTTCCTGCCGGGCAGCCAGGTGGATATCCGCCCGGTGCGCGATGTCGGCCCGCTGATGGGTTCGCCGCAACCTTTCCAGATCCTCAAGATGGACCGCGCCCGGGGCAATATCGTCGTCTCCCGCCGCGCCGTGCTGGAGGAAACCCGCGCCGAGCAGCGCAGCGAGCTGATCCAGGGGCTGAAGGAAGGCCAGATTCTCGACGGCGTGGTGAAGAACATCACCGATTATGGCGCCTTCGTCGATCTCGGCGGCGTCGATGGCCTGCTGCACGTGACCGACATCGCCTGGCGGCGCATCAACCATCCGGCGGAGGCGCTGACCATCGGCCAGCCGGTGAAGGTGCAGGTGATCCGCTTCAACGCCGACACGCAGCGCATCAGCCTCGGCATGAAGCAGCTCGAGACCGATCCGTGGGAAGGCGTGGAGGTGAAGTATCCGCCGGGCATCAAGGTGACCGGAAGGGTGACCAACATCACCGATTACGGCGCCTTCGTGGAGCTGGAGCCGGGCGTCGAGGGGCTGGTCCATGTCTCGGAGATGTCCTGGACCAAGAAGAACGCCCATCCCGGCAAGATCGTGGCGACCAGCCAGGAAGTCGAGGTCATGGTGCTGGATGTCGATGCCGGCAAGCGCCGCATCTCGCTCGGCCTGAAGCAGGTGCAGCGGAATCCCTGGGAGCAGTTCATGGACGACCATCCGGTCGGCTCCGTGGTCGAGGGCGAGATCCGCAACATCACCGAGTTCGGCCTGTTCATCGGCCTGGCTCCGGATATCGACGGCATGGTGCACATGTCCGACCTGTCCTGGGACGAGCCGGGCGAGCTGGCCATGGCGAAGTACGGCAAGGGCGACGTGGTCAAGGCGAAGGTTCTCGACGTCGATGTCGAGAAGGAGCGCATCAGCCTCGGCGTGAAGCAGCTCGAGGAGGACCCGGCGGCCGGCGTGCTCGACCGCATCCACAAGGGCATGATCGTCACCTGCATCGTCACCGCCGTTCAGGCGAACGGCATCGAGGTGAAGGTGGAGGATGTGCTGACCGGCTTCATCCGCCGCGCCGAGCTGGCGCGCGACAAGGCGGACCAGCGCCCCGACAAGTTCGCCGTGGGCGAGAAGGTGGACGCGAAGATCACCGCGGTGGACCGGGCGGCGCGCAAGCTGCAGCTCACCATCAAGGGCAAGGAGATCGACGACGACAAGCAGGCGATCGTGGAGTTCGGCTCCTCCGATTCCGGCGCCTCGCTCGGCGATATCCTGGGCGCGGCCATCCGCCGGCGCAACCAGCAGGC
>DASTAF010000234.1:0-4436 GCA_035713005.1 Acetobacteraceae bacterium | reverse complement strand
CGGCATGATCGCCAGCAGCCCGCCGGTCAGGATGATAAGCCGGACAACTTCACTCATTGATTGAACTCCTTGGTCTGAACATTGGGCGCCATCCCTGCTTCACCTGGTTGTTTTTGCAGCGGTTGCGATGGCGCAAGCCCTTCTGTCTTGGCGGCGGACCGGAAATCCGGCGACGCGGCGATCAGCTCCCTTGTATAGGCGTTGCGAGGCGAGGCGAGCACTTCGTCCGCCCCGCCAAGCTCCACCAGCCGGCCGCGATTCAGCACGGCGATCTTGTCGGCCATGTAGCCGACGGCGGCGATGTCATGACTGATGAGGATATAGCTCAGCCCGTCCTGGCGCGCCAAATCCTTCAAAAGGTTCAGCAGCATGGCCTGGGTCGAGACATCGAGGCTGGATGTCGGCTCGTCGAGCACGATGATGCCGGGCCTGGCCGCCAGCGCCCGCGCGATGGCGACGCGCTGCGCCTGCCCGCCCGAGACCGAATGGGGGAAGCGGTCGAGCATCGCCGCCGGCAGGCCGACACGCTCCAGCAGCGATCCCGCCTCCCGCCTGCGGGCGGCGCGGCCGATGCCGGCGAGCTTCAGCGGCTCGGCCACCGCATCGCCGATCCGCATGCGCGGGTTGAGCGATTCCCGCGGGTCCTGGAACACGACCTGGATGCGCCGCCGGGCGGATGCGGCCTCCCGCCGGGGCATGGCGGCGAAGGAGGCTCCTTCCAGCAGCACATCGCCGCGATAGGGGATCATCTGCAGGATCGCCCGCCCCAGCGTCGATTTGCCGGAGCCGCTTTCCCCCACCACGCCGAGGCATTCGCCCCGGCCGAGGGTGAACGAGATATCCTCCAGCGCCCGCAGTTGGTCGCGCCGCCCGAGCAGGCCGCTGACGAAGCTCGCCGCCGTGCGCTCGTAATCGACGCCGAGGGCGCGGACTTCCAGAACCGTGCCGCCAGCCGGGGCGAAGCGGGGCGCGGCGGGCTCCATGACCGCCTCGATGCCGGCGGCGGGGGTGATTTCGCGCCCGCGCCGGCAGGCGAAGACCGTGCCGCCGGTGCTGTCCGCCGCCGGATAGGCCGTGGTGCAGGCGGGTTCGCAAAACGCGCAGCGCGGGGCGAACCGGCAGCCATGCGGGCGGGATTCGGGATCGGGCAGCGCGCCGGGAATGCTGGCGAGCCGCGCCTGGCCGAGCCTCGGCACCGCGCCGAGCAGCGCCTGGCTGTAGGGATGCCGGGGGGCAGCGAAGAAATCCGCCGCCCTGCCCCATTCCACCGAGCGCCCGGCATAGAGCACGTGCACCTGATCGGCGTGCTCCTCGACGATGGAGAGATCATGGGTGATGAACAGCACCCCCATCCGGTGCTCGCGCCTGAGACGGGACAGCAAGGCGAGAATCTGCCTTGCCACCAGTAAATCGAGGCCGGTGGTGGGTTCATCGGCGATCAGCAGCTTCGGCGAGCAGGCCAGCGCCATGGCGATCATCACCCGCTGGCGCATGCCGCCGGAGAACTGGTGCGGGTAGTCGTCGATCCGGCTGGCGGGAGCGGGAATTCCCACCTCGCCCAGCAGTTCCAGCGCCCGCGCCCGCGCCGCCCGGTCGCTCTCGCCGGTATGGGCGCGATAGACCTCGGCGATCTGCGAGCCGATCCGCATGGTCGGGTTCAGCGCCGAGAGCGGGTTCTGGAACACCATGCCGATGTCGCGCCCGCGCACCTTGCGCATCTCCGGCGCGGTGAGGCGGACAAGGTCGGTGGCGCCGAGAAGCGCCCGGCCGGTGACGCGGGCGCCGCGCGGCAGCAGCCGCATGATGGCCAGCGAGGCGATGGTCTTGCCGGAGCCGCTTTCCCCCACCAGCGCGGTAAACTCGCCCGCTTCGACCGCTAGGTTCACGTCCTCCAGGATCGGCGTGAGCCGCCGCCCGCGCGGCAGGGCCACGGAGAGGTTTTCGAGGGAGAGCACCGTGCTCATGCCGGCGTTCCGCAAAAGCAGTTCTTTCTTGAAAGAAAGCCGCGCCGGCTGGCGAACCAAAGAACTTTTTTGAATTCAAAAGTTTTTTGCTGCTTTTTTTCAAAAAAGCAGTGCTGTCTTCCTTGTCTCATCGTGCGCCGCCCCAGCGGAGCAGCAGCCCCTGGCCGATCAGGTTGGCCGCCATGATGGAGAGGAAGATCATCAGCCCGGGCGGCACGATCATCCACCAGGGGTTCAGGGCGATCAGGTTCAGCCCGGTTTCCAGCAGCCCGCCCCAGCTGGTGTAGGGAGGCTGCACGCCGAGGCCGAGGAAGGAAAGGCCGGAGAGCGCCAGCACCGAATCGCCGATCAGGAAGGTGGCGTTCACCACGAGTATGGGCGCCATGACACGAAGCAAGTGCGTGCGGGCGACATACCAGGTGCCGCCGCCGAACTGCCGCGCCGCCTGCACGAAATCCCGCCCGCGCTGCGCGATCGCCTCGTTGCGGACGAGGCGGGCGAGGCTGGGCCAGGAGGTGAGGCCGAGCAGCAGGATCAGCGAGATGTTGTTGAGCGGCACCAGGGCGGCGAAGAAGATCAGCACCACGAGGCCGGGCAGCGCCAGGATGGCATCCAGCACCCGCATCAGCAGTTTATCCAGAAAGGAGGGGCCGAGGGCCGCAGCCAGCCCATAGGCGATGCCGACCAGGAAGGTAAGGATGGCGGCGGGGATGGAGACGATCAGCGTGGCATAGCCGCCGGAGATCAGCCGCGCCAGCTCGTTGCGGCCGATCTGGTCGGTGCCGAGGGGAAAGGCGGCGGAGGGCGGCTGGAAGGCGTGGTGGCCGTGAATCGCATAGGGGCTGGCGCCATAGAGGACGGGGCCGAGGAAGCTGAACAGGATCACGAAGGCGGCGATGGCGAGGCCGGCCGCGAGGGTGCCGCGATCGCCCAGCCAGGCCGAGGCGCGGGCCAGGGCGGCGCGGCGGATGGCGAGCCCGGCGACCGCATCATCCTGAGTGACGGTATGGCTCATTCGTGGCCCTCACTCATATCGTTCTCTGGGGTCGAGCAGGCCGTTCACCAGATCGGCGAGCAGGTTGCCGATCACCGTCAGCACGCCGATCAGCAGTACGATGGCGGAGATCACCGGGTAGTCCTGCGAGAGCGCGGAGCGCCACAGCAGGTAGCCGAGGCCGGGATAGTTGAACACGGTTTCGACCAGCACGCTGCCTGCGAAGATATAGGGGAAGGACAGGCCGAGCATGGTCACCAGCGGGCGCAGCGCGTTGCGCAGCACGTGGCGGAACAGCACGGCGCGGAAGGTCAGCCCCTTGGCCAGCGCGGTGCGGACATACTCCTTCTGAAGCTCCTCATGCACCGAGGCGCCGAAATAGCGCGACAGGCTGGCGACGCCGAGCAGGCCGACGGTGAGGACCGGCAGCACCAGATGCCGGGCATAGACGCCGGGGCCGGGAGCCTCGATCCGCAGGTCGGAAATCCCGCCCGTGGGCAGCAGATGCCATTTCACCGCGAAGAACAGGATGAGGATGGTGCCGACGAAGAAGCTCGGCAGGGCGTAGAGCGCCAGTTGCAGCGCGCCGATGAGGCGGGCGGGCCAGCTTCCATGGGTGACGCCCTGCACCAGCCCGATGGCGATGGAAAGCGCCACCGAGAGCAGGATGGCGCCGATATAGAGCGCCAGTGTGTTCATCATGTAGTCGCCGATCAGCTGGGTCACCGGCCGGTTCAGCAGGTAGGAATAGCCGAGCCGCCCCTCGAACAGATGCGCCCACCAGGTGATGTACTGGTGGAACAGGCTGTGGTTCAGCCCGAGGCGCACGTTCAGCGCATGGACGGCGGCGGGCGTGGCCTTCTGGCCGAGGATGGAATAGGCGGGGCCGCCGGGGGTGGCGTGGATCATCGCGAAGACGATGGTGACCAGGATGGCGAGCGAGAGGATGGCGGTGGAAAGCCTGGTTACGATCAGCCGGATCATGGCGCGGCGTTCTCCGCCACCGCCGGGTGGCCGCAGGGGGGAGTCGTCCAGCGGAGGTATTGCGGCGACCAGGCGCCGGTGGGCGGGAATGCCTTGTTCACGCCGCGCAGCCCCTTGCGGACCAGGATGACCGCGCCGGTATCGTTCTGGAAGATGATCGGCTGCTGCTCGGCGGCGTAATCCTGGTATTCGTAGAGGGCCTGATTGCCGGGCTGCGTGGTTACCGCGTTCAGCAGCCGGTCCATCTTCGGGTCGCTATAGCCGGTCTGGTTATAGGCGCCGTTGGTCCGGAACTGCGCGCCATCGGAGGGATAGTTGCCGAGCGACCAGCCGAAGCTCATCGCCTGCCATTCCAGCGGCTTGTATTGCAGGGCCAGGAGCTGGTTGAAGGTGACCTGCCGGATTTTCATGTCGATGCCGACGGCGCGCAGATCCTGCTGCTGCATCTCGGTCCAGAGCATCGCGGTGGCGCCGCCGGAGGGGATGATGTCGGT
>DASTAF010000233.1:0-4731 GCA_035713005.1 Acetobacteraceae bacterium | reverse complement strand
AATCATTTCCGTGCCGCCGACGATGCGGGTCAGCGAGATCGTCGGCGTTCTCGCGGAGAAGCGCATCGGCGCGGTTCTGATTCTCGACGAGGCGGAGCAGTTGCTCGGCATCCTGAGCGAGCGCGACATCGTGCGCAGCCTCGCCTTCAACGGCGCCCAGACGCTGGAGATGACCGCCGCCCAGTTGATGACTCGTGCCCCCACCACCGCGACCACCGAGCTTACCGTTTATGACGCCGAGCATCTGATGACGAATGGAAGATTCCGGCATCTGCCCATCATCGAGGATGGAAAGCCGATCGGAATGGTCAGTATTGGTGACGTTGTGAAAGCAGTGCTGGACCAGCAGACCCACGAGATGGAGAATTTACGCAATTACGTTGCGGGAACGATAGGCTGAGCGCCTTCAGCCTGGAACGGTGAGAGCATTTTCCACGGCGTGATCGGAAAATGCTCCCGTGCCTCGGCGAGACTACTGGCTGTTGCCGCTGTTGTCGGTGGAACCGTTAGTGCCGGTGCCGTTCGTTCCGGTGGTGCCGGCTCCTGTATTATCCGTGTTGCCGGTGGCGCCATTGTTGTAGCCGGCATTGTTGTAGGTGCCGCCGGTTCCGCTGGCGGAACTGGTGCCGTTCTGGCCGTTATAGGCCGACCCGCTCGAACTGCCCGACTTGTTGGTGCCCAGCGCGTTCTGGACCGCCTTGTGCTTCCAGACCGGCTTGCCGAGATTGACCTGGTTCGGCTTGGTCTGGCTGCCCGCCACCGCGCCGCCCACCGCGCCGATGCCCGCCCCGGCCAGCGCGCCGATCGGTCCGCCCACCGCGCCTACCGCTGCCCCCGCGGCGGCGCCTCCCGCGGCACCGCCCTGGGCCCGCTCCGGCTGCTTGGTGCCGCAGCCGGCCAGCGTCAACATGAGGCCGACGGGCAGTATGATTAACGGGTTGATCTTCATGATTGTTTCCTCATCAGGTTTGATCATCCATCCGGCACCATGCCACATGGTCCCCGCACCGGATGGCGCGGAATCGAAACATTGGGAACGGCAGGGGCGGATCAAGCCTACATGAGAGTAAGTTAATCTTCCTGCTATTGCTGTGATGGCGGCGGCAGAGGCTGCGACTGCACGGACTGGGCCGGCGCCTGATATTGCTGGGGCTGATACTGTTGGAGCTGGTATTGCTGCGCCTGATACTGGGGCTGATAGGCTCCGGGTTGCAGGGATTGCGGCTGCTGCGTTTCCTGCGGCTGCGGTTGGGATGATGCCTGAGTCCCGTTGCCCTGCCAGGGCGGCTTGCCGAGATCGACCTGCTTCGGGGTGGTGTTCGAGGCCGTCAGCGCTCCTACCCCGCCGCCGATGCCCGCGCCGATCAGCATGCCGACTGGACCACCGATCAGCCCAATCGCCGCTCCCGTGGCCGCTCCGCCGGCAGTACCGCCGCCGAGCCGGTTAGGGCCATTGGAGCCGCATCCCGCCAGCATCAGCACCGCACCGAGAGCAACGCCGGTGGCCGCTTTTCCAACCGCTGGATGACGCATCATCTCTCCTCGCAAAAGCCTCCAGGCAAAGGTCAGGAAGCAATATGCCCATTCTATAGCTGAAATTTTTCATCAGGTTAAAGGGGTAAATGCATGTTGCGCGTTAAGAAGCAGGATTGATGCCCCCCTTACCGCCTCGAATCGTACCGCCCCGAATATGGTGGAAGTGCGCCGCCGCCCTCGTATAGCATGGAAGTGAAAATTACCCCAGGGGAAGCATCATGAACCGCTCCGCCAGCGTCATCGCCGTTCTGATCGCCGCAGCCGGCGTGGCGCTGATCCTCCTGTTGCGGCTGATCCTGCCAGGCGCAGTGCTGATCCTGATCGCCCTCGCCGTCGGGCTTTCCCTGCGGACGGCGAACGAATGGGAGCGCGCGGTGGTGCTGAGGCTGGGCCGATTCGCGGCGATTCGCGGCCCGGGGCCGTTCCCGCTCATCCCGATCATCGAGACGATCTACACCATGGTCGACACCCGGCGGCAGAGCACCATCATCACCGCCGAGAACACGCTGACCATGGACGGGGTATCGGTCGCGGTGGATTCGATCCTGTTCTGGAAGGTTGAGAACGTGCGCCGGGCCGCAACCGAACTAACAGACTACCGGCTGATGATCGCACAGGTTGCACAAACTTCGCTGCGGGAAGCGATCAGCGCGATGCGGCTTGAGGATATTTTATCGCAGCGTGAGACGATGGATCAAAAAGTTAGAGACGCGATCGCCGCCAAGTCGCAGGATTGGGGCATCGGCCATATCGCCGTCGAGATTCGCGATGTCCGCATCCCGCCGGAACTGAACGATGCCATGAGCCGCAACGCGCAGGCGGAGAAGGAAAAGCAGGCACGGGTGACGCTTTCGAGCGCCGAGATCGCCATCGCCGAGCAGGTGGCGCGCGCCGCGGCGATCTATGAAACCAATCCCACCGCGCTGCAGATCCGACAGATGAACCTGCTTTATGAGATGAACACGGACAAGGGCACGACGATCCTGCTGCCCACCGACATGGCGAGCGCAATGGCCTCGCTCTGGCAGCGCCAGGGACCTTCAACTGTTAAAGAGGATTAACCTTAGGTTTGCCACCAGATTTAAAGGATTATACAACCTAAAGGTTTCATTACGGAAATGTGATGTCATTACTCTTGACGCTTGCCCGAAACAGATGTGGCGCGTTATTAAAAGTCCCTGTATGTTATCAGGATGCCAGCAAAAAAACAGATCGCACCTGAAACGGTAGGGCAGCGGATTCGCGCCCTCCGCCTTGCCAACAACCTGACCCAGGATGAATTCGCGGCAAAGCTCAACGTCTCGCGCTCCGCCATCGCGCAGTGGGAAACCGACCGGGCGGGGCAGATTCGCGAGAATCTCGAGCGGATATCGAAAATCCTGGGCACTTCCCTCGCCTATCTGGTGTCCGGCGAAGCCGGTTCGCTGCAGGGAGACGAGCTGGCGCTGATGCGCCTTTATCGTGCCTGCGCCGCCGAAGACCGGCAAATCCTGCTGCGCACGGCGAAGCGCCTCGCCCGCGCATAATTCGTTGCTGTTTTTCAACTTTCGGTTTAACGGGTTAATCCTTCAGATCATGTCAGTTTCCTGAGCCATTGCGGATGCTCAAACAAAGGCCAAAACAGCGAGCGGATTTGCTGATCCTTGCCCGCGGCCTTGCTGACAGCCAGGGTCACGCGCAGGCGTTAGTGATGGCGGGGCAGGTATATTCCGGCACCAGCCGCGTCTCCAAGCCGGGCGATCTGCTGGCGGATGATTCCCCGCTCGAAATTCGTGGCCAGAGCCATCCTTTCGTCTCGCGCGGGGGACTGAAGCTCGATCATGCCATCAAGCATTTTGATCTTCCGGCACAAGGACGAATTGCGTTAGATATAGGATCATCAACCGGCGGTTTTACCGATGTGCTGCTAACGCAGGGGGCGGCGCGCGTGCATGCGGTGGATGTCGGACACGGCCAGCTTGCCTGGAAGCTGCGGCAGGACCCACGCGTCATCGTCCATGAGCGGACTAACGCCCGTCACCTGACTCGGCAGGAGATTCCCGATCCGATTGGCATCGTGGTCTGCGATGCGAGCTTCATCGGCCTGCGCACCATCCTGCCGGCAGGCCTCGCCCTGTGCGCGCCAGAGGCCTGGGCGGTTGCGCTGATCAAGCCGCAATTCGAGGCAACCCGGAGCGAGGTCGGCAGGCACGGTGTGGTGCGCGATCCGGCCGTTCACCAGAAAATCATCGGCACGATCAAGGAATGGTGGCGGGGCCTGCCGGGCTGGAGCGTGCTCGGGGTCACCGAAAGTCCGGTTCAGGGGCCGGAAGGCAACAAGGAATTCCTCATCGCCGCCCAGTATCAGGCCGGCAGCCTCTCCAGCTCCCGCAGCACCGCATCGCCCATGGTTTGAGTGCCCACCCGCGCCGCACCCGGATGCATGATATCCGCCGTGCGCAGCCCGCCCGCGAGCACGCCTTCCACCGCCCGCTCCAGCAGCTTCGCATCCTCCTCCATGTCGAAGGAATAACGCAGCAGCATCGCGAAGCTCAGGATCTGCGCCAGCGGATTGGCGATGCCCTTGCCGGCGATATCCGGTGCGCTGCCATGGATCGGCTCGTAAAGCGCGTTCCGCCGCCCCATGGAATCAGCCGCTCCAAGCGTCGCCGAGGGCAGCATGCCGAGCGATCCGGTCAGCATCGCCGCCAGGTCCGACAGAATGTCGCCGAACAGGTTGCTGGTCACGATCACGTCGAACTGGCGGGGATTCTTTGCCAGTTGCATGGCGCAGTTATCCGCATACATGTGGCTGAGCGCCACGTCCGGATATTCCGCCTCCCCCAGCGCGGCGACGGTCTGCCGCCAGAGCAGGCCGCTTTCCATCACATTCGCCTTCTCCACGCTGGTCACCCGCCCCTGGCGCTTGCGCGCCAGTTCGAAGGCGACCCGCGCCACCCGCTCGATCTCGCCAGTGGTATAGACTTCCGTATTAATGCCGCGCTTGCCGCCATCCTCCATCGTCTCGATGCCGCGCGGCTCGCCGAAATAGATGCCGCCCGTGCTCTCGCGCACGATCATGATGTCTAGCCCGCGCACGATCTCGGCCTTCAGCGGGCTCGATTCCGCCAGCGGATCGAAAACCACCGCCGGGCGCAGATTAGCGAACAGGCCGAGTTCCCGCCGCAGGGTCAGGATGGCGATCTCGGGGCGCTT
>DASTAF010000232.1:0-3126 GCA_035713005.1 Acetobacteraceae bacterium | reverse complement strand
ATCACCGCCTGCCTGATGGCGCTGCTCGATCCGGGCGACGAGGTGGTGCTGATCGAGCCGCTCTACGACACCTATCTGCCGGTGGTGAAGCTGCTGGGGGCCGTGCCGAGGCTGGTGCGGCTCAACCCGCCGGACTGGGCGCTGCCGCGCGCCGAGTTCGCCGCCGCCTTCGGGCCGCGCACCAAGGCGATCCTGCTGAACTCGCCGATGAACCCGACCGGCAAGGTGTTCACCAATGCCGAGCTCGCCTTCATCGCCGAGCTCTGCCAGCGCCATGACGCCTATGCGATCTGCGACGAGGTGTACGAGCATCTCACCTTCGACGGCTGGCGCCATATCCCGCTGATGAGCCTGCCGGGGATGCGCGAGCGCACCGCCCGCATCGGCAGCGCCGGCAAGACCTTCAGCCTCACGGGCTGGAAGATCGGCTACGTCACCGCGCCGGCGCGGCTGGCGGGGGTGATCGCGAAGGCGCATCAGAATCTCACCTTCACCACCCCGCCCAGCCTGCAGAGGGCGGTGGCGGTCGGGCTGGCCAAGGACGATGCCTATTTCGCCGGATTATCCTCGGCGCTGCAGGAAAGGCGCGACCGGCTGGCCGCGGGGCTGGCGGCGCTGGGCTTCGGGGTGCTGGAGGCACGCGGCTCCTATTTCATCACCGCCGATTTTGCCCCGCTGCGGTTCAACGGCGACGACGTGGCCTTCTGCCGCCATATCACCGAGACGGTGGGGGTGACGGCCATTCCGGTTTCCGCCTTCTATGCCGGCGATGCCCCCAGCCATTACGCGCGCTTCGCCTTCTGCAAGCGGGAATCGGTGCTGGACGAGGCGCTCGGGCGGCTCGGGCGGCTGCGCGCGCAGGCCATGCCCGCTTCCAGGGCCTCGGGCTGATCCCAACCAGGATTTAACTGGATTCCGCCGCCCGGCGCTCAATATTCCGTTATCATCAACAACGGGAAGAACAGAGATGAGACGGAACGGAATGAGGTTCGGGGCGGCGCTGCTGGCGGGGGCCATCGGCATCGGCGCGGCTGGTATCGGCACGGCGCGGGCCGAGCCGGGCGGCTGCCTGAAATATGGCGCGGCGGGGGCGGTGGGCGGGCATTTCGCCCATCATCACGCGGTGCTCGGGGCGATGGGGGGCTGCGCCGTCGGCATGTATCGCCGCCACGAATACCGCAAGAAGGAGCGGATGGAGGCGAAGAAATACCGCGAGGGACTGTATCGCCAGCAGGGGCTGAACAACTCCGGGCGCTGAGGGCGGAAACCGGACCTCGGGCCATTGACGGAAATGGCCCGACGGTCTTACACCGCGCCCTGTGTGGCGGACGTAGCTCAGCTGGTAGAGCGCCAGGTTGTGGTCTTGGATGTCGTGGGTTCGAGCCCCATCGTTCGCCCCATATTTTCATGAATTCACGATGAAGATCGCCGGACTGATCCTCGCGGGCGGGGCTGGCCGCCGCCTCGGCGGGGTGGACAAGGCTTTGTTACGGCTTCATCACCTGCCCATGCTGGCCCATGTGATGAAACGCCTCGCCCCGCAGGTGGATGCGCTCGCGCTCAGCGCGCAGGGCGATCCGGCGCGCTTCGCCGGATTCGGCCTGCCGGTGCTGGATGATGGCGGGCATCGCGGCAAGGGGCCGCTCGCGGGCCTCGCCGCCGGGCTGGCCTGGGCGGCCGGGGCAGGGATGGATGCGCTGCTCACCCTGCCGGTGGACACGCCCTTCATCCCCGCCGATCTCGTCCGCCGCCTCGGCCGCGCTCCGGCGGTGGCCTGCCATCAGGGGCGGGTTCATCATCTGGTGGCGCTCTGGCCGGCGGATGCGGGGGCGGCGCTCGGCGCCTTCCTGGAGCGGGACGGCCCATGCCGGGTGGCAGATTTCGCGCGGGCGCTGGGGATGAGGCCGGTGGAATTCCCGGACCAGCCCGATCCGTTCCACAACGTCAACACCCCCGCCGATCTCGATGCGGCGGAGGCGCGGCTGAAGCATCCGTCGCCATGAATCAGGCGGCGGGGCTGTTCGTCTATGCGCTGGTGGCGCTGTTCGTCATCATCGACCCGATCGGGACGGCGGTGTTCTTTTCCGCCCTGACCACCGGGGATACGGCGGAGAAGCGGCGCGTCACCGCCCGCAAGGCGACGGTGATCGGCTTCATCGTCCTCTCCGTGTTCGGCCTGGCGGGGGAGGCGCTGCTGCGCGTGCTGGGCATTACCATTCCGGCGCTGCAGATCGCCGGCGGGGCGCTGCTGTTCCTTTCCGCCACCGACATGGTGACGGCGCGGGGCGAGCTGCGCGCCACCGACGAGGAGCGCGAGGCCGCCCGCACCAGCAGCGAGGATATCAGCGTCTTTCCGCTGGCCATTCCCTTCATCGCCGGGCCGGGGGCGATGACCACCATGGTGCTGCTGCATTCGAAGGCGGTGGGGCAGGCGGGGGGCATCGCCGTCATCGAGCTGGCCCTGGGGGCGATCATCCTCGGCACCTTCATCGCGATGATGGGCGCGCGGCATCTGGCCCGGCTGATGGGGGAGACGGGGGCGCATGTGATCGGGCGGGTGCTGGGCATCCTGCTCGCGGCGCTGGCGGCGCAATTCATCATCGAGGGATTGCGAAGCGCGCTTAAATTATAAGTAATATATGATTGACCCGGCGGCGGCGCTCTGGCAGCCTTGGGCACAAATGGGGGGCTGGCATGACGAGATCGGAACTCATCGCGGCGCTGGCGGCTGATCACCCTCATCTGACCGCTGGGGACATCGAGCGCATCGTCTCCGCCCTGTTCAACGAGCTGACGGCGACGCTGGCGCGCGGCGACCGGGTGGAGCTGCGCGGCTTCGGCGCCTTCTCGGTCAAGCACCGCCGGGCGCGGGCCGGGCGCAACCCGCGCACGGGCGAGGCGGTCGAGGTGGTGGAGAAGGCGGTGCCCTTCTTCCGCGCCGGGCGGGAGTTGCGCGAACAGATCAATGCGGGTTTAAAACGGGGCGAGGTCGGGCAGGAAAGCGCCGACGACTGACTGATCAAGGAATCCGGCCCTGAAACTTCTTCGTGCCCTGGCGGGCGGCGTCGTGCTGATCGCGCTCGCGGTGTTCCTGCTCTCGAACCGCGATGCGGTGGCGGTGAGCTT
>DASTAF010000231.1:0-3916 GCA_035713005.1 Acetobacteraceae bacterium | reverse complement strand
GTCCGCCCCGGATCGACCGAGAACACCGCCAGATCGGTGATGATCAGGCTCACCACCCCGGCGCCGGTCAGCGGCAACTGGCAGCGCCTGAGGATTTTCGGCTCGCCGCCCTTGGACGTGTGCTCCATCAGCACCACCACGCGCGGCACCCCGGCGACGAGGTCCATCGCCCCGCCCATGCCCTTGACCATCTTGCCGGGGATCATCCAGTTGGCGAGGTCGCCATTCTCCGCCACCTGCAGGGCGCCGAGGATGGAGATGTCGATATGGCCGCCGCGCACCATGCCGAAGGAGGCGGCGCTGTCGAAATAGCTGGTCACCGGCAGCTCCGTCACCGTCTGCTTGCCGGCGTTGATCAGGTCCGCATCCTCCTCGCCCTCGTAGGGAAAGGCGCCGATGCCCATCATGCCGTTCTCGGAATGAAGCTGCACCGAAATCCCCTCGGGGATGTGGTTGGCCACCAGGGTGGGGATGCCGATGCCGAGATTGACGTAGAAGCCGTCCTCGAGTTCGGCGGCGGCGCGCGCCGCCATCTGATCGCGTGTCCAGGGCATGTGCCGCTCCTTATGCCGCGCGCTTGCGCACGGTGCGCTGCTCGATCGCCTTGCTGATCTGGCCGAGCCTGACGATGCGCTTGACGAAGATGCCGGGGGTGATGATGGCGTCGCCATCCAGCGTGCCGGGCTCGACCAGATGCTCCACCTCGGCCACCGTCACCTTGGCGGCGGTGGCCATGATCGGGTTGAAGTTCCGCGCCGTCTTCCGGTAGATCAGATTGCCCTCCGGGTCGGCCTTCCAGGCATGGACGATGGCGAGATCGGCGAACAGGCCGCGCTCCATCACGTAATGCCGGCCGTCGAACTCGCGCGTCTCCTTGCCCTTGGCGATCTCGGTCCCCGCCCCGGTGGCGGTGAAGAAGGCGGGAATGCCCGCCCCTCCGGCGCGGATGCGCTCGGCCAAGGTTCCCTGCGGGTTGAACTCGATCTCCAGCTCCCCGGCCAGATATTGCCGCATGAAGGTGGCGTTCTCGCCGACATAGGAGGAGATCATTTTTTTGATCTGGCGGGAGTCCAGCAGAATCCCCAAGCCCGCGCTGTCGATGCCCGCATTGTTGGAAATGACCGTGAGATTGCCGACGCCCGATTCCCGGATCGCCTCGATCAGCGCGTTCGGCACCCCGCACAGGCCGAAGCCGCCGGACATGATGGTCATGCCGTCGCGCAGCAGGCCGGCGAGGGCCTCCGCCGGCGTGCCGTGGACCTTGTTCGCCACCGCTCAGCGTTCCACGCACATGGCGACACCCATGCCGCCGCCGATGCAGAGGGTGGCGAGGCCCTTATGGGCGTCCCGCCGCTGCATCTCGTAGAGCAGGGTGGTCAGCACCCGCGCGCCGGAGGCGCCGATCGGATGGCCGATGGCGATGGCGCCGCCATTCACGTTCACCTTCGCGGGGTCGAAGTTCAGCGCCTTGTTGACCGCGCAGGCCTGGGCGGCGAAGGCCTCGTTCGCCTCGATCAGGTCGAGATCGTCGGCCCGCCATTTCGCCCGTTCGAGCGCCTTCTGCGAGGCGGGGATGGGGCCGGTGCCCATCAGCGCCGGATCGACCCCCGCCGTGCCGAAGCTGACGATGCGGGCGAGCGGCGTCAGGCCGCGGCGGCTGGCCTCGGCGGCGCTCATCACCACCAGGGCGGCGGCGCCGTCATTGATGCCGGAGGCGTTGCCGGCGGTGACGGTGCCCTCCTTGTGGAAGGCCGGGCGCAGCTTCGCCATCATCTCGGAGGAAGAATCGTGGCGGATATATTCATCGTCGCTCACGATGACGTCGCCCTTGCGGCCGGAGACGGTGACCGGGGCGATCTCGTCCCTGAACCGCCCCTCCTTCTGGGCGGCGGAGGCCTTCTGCTGCGAGCGCAGGGCAAGCTGGTCCTGCTCCTCGCGGGTGATCTGATAGGCGCGGGCGACGTTCTCGGCGGTGGTGCCCATGTGATAGCCGTTGAAGGCGTCCCACAGCCCGTCCTTCAGCATGGTATCGACGAACTGCACGTCGCCCATCTTGGTGCCGGAGCGCAGATGCGCGCAGTGGCGGGACATGCTCATGCTCTCCTGCCCGCCGGCGAGGACGATGTCGCTCTGCCCGGACATGACCTGCTGGGCGGCGAGGGCGACGGCGCGCAGGCCGGAGCCGCAGACCTGGTTGATGCCGAAGGCGGTCTTGCTGCTGGGAATGCCGGCGGCATGGGCGGCCTGCCGGGCGGGGTTCTGGCCCTCGCCGGCGGTGAGCACCTGGCCGAGGATCACCTCGTCCACCTCCTCGGCGGAGATTCCGGCGCGCTCCATCGCCGCCTTCAGCGCCACCTGGCCGAGCTTGTGGGCGGGAAGACTGGCGAAGGCCCCGTTGAAGCTTCCGACCGGCGTGCGCGCGGCGGCGACGATGACGATGTCTTCCATGACAGCTCCTCCTTTGGCTTTCGCCATACTTAGTGCGTCTCCGGCTTCCTGCCTATAGGTTTATGGATCGAGCGCCCATTGCAGGAAGGGCCGCCACAGCACCCGCTCGGCGGACATCCCCGCCGCCATGCCGATATGCCCGGCGGCCGGCTCCACCACATGCGCCCGGGGCAGGAGCGCCGCCAGCGCCCGGGCCGAGGCGGGCGGCACCAGCCGGTCCCGCGCCGGAATGGCGGCGAAGGCCGGGCGGTCGAAGCCGGACGGGTCCACCGCCAGCCCGGCGACGCGCCATTCCCCGCGCGCCGGGGCGTTCCGCCCGTACCAGCCGCCGATGGCCTCCCGCGCGACCGGGGCGGCCAGGGGCACGCCATCGTTCAGCCAGTCCTCCAGCGCGACGAAGCGGATGGCGCGCGGGCTGGCGGGATCGAGGCTGGCGAAGCTGCGGTATTTCGCGCCGACGCCGAACGGGTCCAGCAGGGCGAACATCGATTGCAGCGCATCGACCGGCAGGGTGCCGCTGGCCCGCATCATCGGCTCCAGCAGGGTGATGCCGCGCCCGAACTCGATGGCGCGCGGGGCATCCTCGGCATGGAAGTCCCAGGGCGTGGCCAGCAGGCCGAGGGCGCGGACCTGCCGCTTCATCCGCAGCGCAGCAGCGAGCGCCAGCAGCCCGCCCATGCAGAAGCCGGCGAGGATAATCTCCCGGTCCAGCGCCGTGATGGCACGTTCCAGCCTTCCGGCGATGTAGTCGGTGAGGGTAAACCGCCGCGCCTCCGCGTCGGGCCAGCCCCAGTCCAGCAGCAAGGGGCGGGCGCCGTTCGCGGCCAGCCAGCGCATGAAGGAGGCGCCGGGAGCGAGATCGAGCACATGGGCGCGGTTGATCAGGCTGGGCACGAAGAGGATGCAGGGGCCTTCCCCGCCGTAATCGAGCAGGCGGCTCTCGCCCTCGGTCCAGATGGCGGGCGGGTCCGGCAGGGTCCGCCGATAGGGATGGCGGCGATAGGCGGCGATGCCGGCGATCAGCGCCGCGTCCTGCGCCATCGCCTCGTCCAGCACGGCGCGGAGGAATTGCGGATCAGCCGGGCCGGGGCTTGCGCTCCTCCATGGCGGCCAGTCTGGCCTCCAGATCGGCGATGCGGCGATGGAGGCGCTCGATCTCATCGCGGCCAGCATCAGGTGCAGCAGCACCGGGCGCGGCCCGCGCCGCATCATGGCTTGCGGATGATCCGCGCGCTCCGTCATGGCGCGCCATCCGCATCCCGGCCTCGACCGCGCTGCTTGCGGCGCCCGCCCAGAGGGAAAGCATCTGGGTCCAGCCCTCGCGCAGCTCGCGATCCGCCGCCATGGCGGCAAGCTCGCTCTGCCAGAGCTCGATCCAGTCCCGCGCCAGACTCTCCACCGTCCTCTCCACCGTCCGCTCCGCGGACGAGGGCCGGTCTGGTCCGGAAGGGTTTTCCCCGCTCATGCG
>DASTAF010000230.1:0-4869 GCA_035713005.1 Acetobacteraceae bacterium | reverse complement strand
CGAGGCGGCGGCGCTGACGGTGATCCGGCTGGCCTGCGCCTCCGCCGCGTTGCGCATCAGGTTGGAAAGGGCGCGGAAGATCTGGGTGCGGTCCAGCTTCGGCGTCATGCGCGGGTCGATCTCGTTGACGATGAGCGTTTCCGGCGCGATGGGCCGGATCGTCTCGGCGATCTCGTCGATCAGCGCGGCGAGCGGCACCGGCGCCCGGAGCACCGAAGGCGGGCCCTCGCGGGCGAAGGAAAGGGTCTGCCCGACCAGCTCGGCGGCCCGCTCCACCGAGCCGGTGAGGGTTTTCGAGGCGCGCTGCATGGTCGGATCGCTGCTCGATTCCAGCCGGTCCGCCACCAGCAGGGCGGTGGTGAGGATGTTGCGCAGGTCGTGGCTGATCTTGGCGACGGCGGTTCCCAGGGCCGCGAGCCTGGCGTTGCGCCAGAGCGCCGCCCGCAATTCGGTCTGCATCTCGCCCAGCTCGCGCGACGCATAGGCGATCTCGTCGTCGCGGAACCCGTTCGCGGGCTTGGGCGTGAAGGGCGCCGCGTATTCGGGATCGGCGCGGAAGCGGGAGATGCTGTCGATCAGCCGGTGCATCGGCAGCACCAGGAAGCGGTCGAGCGCCAGATAGATGATGAGGCCGGTGAGCAGCGCGATCGCCAGGGAAAGCGCGGCGATATGGCTGGCATAGAGGCGCAGGTGCCGGGCGAGCGCCTTCTCGCGCACCACGATCTGCACGACCACGTGCTTGTCGAGCGGGGAGGGGGCGCTGACCAGAATCTGCCCTGGCGCCGCGCCGATCATCGCGGAGATCGCCTGGGCGGTGGATTCGAGCAGGCTTTCCTTGGCGAGATCGATCCTGCCGCCCGGCCGCAGCGTGCGGCGCAGCGGCAGCACCATGACGCTGCGGCCCGGCTCGATCAGCCGGATCGCCTCGGTGCCGGAGAGGCGCAGCAGTTCATCCCGCGTCGAGAGATCGACCACGCCATGCGGCGCGGTGGAGACGGTGAGCGCCGCGAGATGCGCCTCGGTCACCCGCTCCATCAGCCAGGATTCGCGCTCGCGCCCGAGGCTCGGCAGCAGGATCATGATCTCGACCACCATGATCACGATGACGGTGAGCCAGAGCAGCCGCGCTGAAAGGCTGTGCCGCGGCCCGGCGAGGCGGCGGCGTGCCGCGGGGCGCGCGGGTTGGGGGTTGTTCAGGCGGCCTCGGCTCGCGGCGCGGCCGGTGCGCTGCGCGAGCCGCCATGCTGAGGAGCCGCAATCGCGCCGCCGGGCGCCGCTTCGCTTCGGACCATGAAGCCATTGTGCCGGAAACCAAGGAGTTTCGGCAAGCGGCATGCCGCGCCTGCCTTCCGCGGTTGACGCCGCCTTGCCCTCCCCCTATAGCCCAAGCCCGACGGGAGCCGCCTGCGGATAGCGGCGGTCTTGCTGTTCCCGATCCTTGTTTTCCTTGTTTTTGGCGGAGCGATCACCGTGAAGCGGACTTATCAACCATCAAAGCTCGTGCGCAAGCGCCGGCACGGTTTCCGTGCCCGCATGGCAACCGTGGGCGGACGCAAGGTCCTGGCCAGCCGCCGTGCCAAGGGCCGCAAGCGCCTTTCGGCCTGATCCGGCCGTTTGCCGGGCCTGGACCCTGGGATGCGCCGCGCCTTACCCCCGACACTGAAGCGCCGCGCGGAATTCCTGCATGCTGCCTCGCGCGGGCAGAAGCTGGCGCGGCCGGGCTTCGTGCTGCAGGTCGTGAAGGGAAACCCCGATGCGCCCTTGCGCGTCGGGTTCACCGCCAGCCGCAAGGTGGGGAACGCGGTCGCCCGCAACCGCGCCCGGCGCCGGCTGCGCGAGGCGGCGCGGCTGACCCTCGCGGGGTCTCCGCTGACCGGGACCGATCTGGTGCTGATCGCCCGGCGCGACACGGCGCAGGTGGATTTCGCCGCGCTGTGCGGAAGCCTCGCCGAGGCGCTGGAGCGGTCGCTGCCGGGCCGGAAGCCGTCATGACACCCCTCGCGCGCGTCCTGTCGGGCGGGGTCCGCCTCTATCAGCTGACCCTGTCGCCCCTGATGGGCGGACAGTGCCGGTTCTATCCTTCCTGCAGCGCCTATGCGCTGGAAGCCTTCGCCAGCCATGGCGCCGCGCGCGGCGCCATTCTCGCTGGCAGGCGCGTGCTTCGCTGCCATCCCTGGAATCCGGGCGGCTACGATCCCGTGCCCGGGCCGGATTGCACGCACGCCACTGAGAGCCATTGATGGATCAGAAACGCCTGCTTCTCGCTATCTCGATCTCGCTCGCCATCCTGGTGCTGTTCCAGGTGGTGGCCGATCATTTCGTGCCGCACCGGCCGCCCAACCCGGTCATCCATCGGGTTTCGCCGAATCCGGCCGCCCAGAAGATGGCATCGGAAAGCCTGCCGCCGAACGCGGCGCCCGGAGCCGTGTCTCAGGTTGGCGCCGCCAAGGCGGGCGCCGCCGCGCCCCGCCTCAGGATCGAGGCGCCGTCGGTCGCCGGCAGCATCAGCCTGCGCGGCGCCCGGCTCGATGATGTCGTGCTGCGCGACTACCACCTGACGGTGAAGAAAAACTCGTCGCTGGTCCGGCTCCTCTCGCCCGCCTCCGGCCACAAGCCCTATTACGTCCAGTTCGGCTGGACCCCGGCACCCGGCGAGGCGGTGGCCGTCCCGGGGCCGGATACGCTGTGGAAAGCCTCCGCCCCCACGCTCTCGCCCGATCATCCGGTCACCCTCTCCTGGGACAATGGCGCCGGTGTGACCTTCAAGCTGGTGCTGAGCGTGGACGAGCAGTTCATGTTCACCGTGCGGCAGGAGGTGGCCAATCATTCCGGCAAGCCGGTCAGCCTCTTTCCCTGGTCGCGCATCCGCCGCGACTACCTGCCGGAGGTGCCGGGCATCTACATCCTGCACAAGGGCCCGCTGGGCGTGTTCAACAACACGCTGCACGAGCTCAGCTACGAGGCGACGAAGAACCAGGGCAAGCGCACCGGCGGCACCGCCTATCACGAGACCAGCCAGGGCGGCTGGCTGGGGATCACCGGAAAATACTGGCTCACCGCGCTGATCCCCGAGCAGAACGCCGCGATGAACGGCGCCTTCCGCTACCTGCCGCGTCCCGGCCATCCCGGCAGCTTCGCCTATCAGACCGATCTGATGAACGCCTCGCCCGTCACGGCGGCGCCGGGCGCCACGGCGGCCACCACCATGCGGGTTTTCGCCGGGGCGAAGGTGCTGAAGACGCTGAACGCCTATAGCAGGCAGTACCATATCCCGAGCTTCGACAAGGCGATCGATTTCGGCTGGTTCTACTTCCTGACCAAGCCGATCTTCATGATGCTCGACTGGCTGAACTCGCGCATCGGCAATTTCGGCATCGCCATCATCGTCTTCACCTTCTTCGTGAAGCTGGTGCTCTCGCCGCTGGCGGTGAAGTCCTACCGCTCGATGGCGAAGATGCGCAACATCACGCCGAAGGTGCAGGCGCTGCGCGAGCGCTACAAGGACGATCAGGTCAAGCAGCAGCAGGAGACCATGGCGCTGTACAAGGCGGAGGGGGTGAATCCCGTCGCTGGATGCCTGCCCATGCTGGTCCAGGTGCCGATCTTCTTCGCGCTCTACAAGGTGATCTTCATCACCATCGAGATGCGGCACGCGCCTTTCTTCGGCTGGATCCAGAATCTGGCGGCGGAGGACCCGACCAATATCTTCAACCTGTTCGGGCTGATCCCCTTCCATCCCGGCCAGATCTCGCCCTTCCTGCATATCGGCGTGCTGCCGCTCATTCTCGGCCTGACCAACTGGGGGCAGATGCAGCTCAATCCCCAGCCGCCCGACCCGGTGCAGGCGCGGATGATGCAGCTGATGCCGATCATCTACACGGTCATGCTTGCCCGCTTCCCCGCCGGGCTGGTGCTCTACTATATCGTCAACAACCTGCTGACGATCATCCAGCAATGGGTGATCATGCGCCACGCCACCCCGCGCCAGCCGGTGCTCGCGGCCAAGGGCTGACCGGGCCATCATTGGATGACGCCGGACCCGCAGGATGATCCGCTGGAGGCCGGGCGGCGCATGTTCGCCTCCGGCATGGCCTTCTTCTACGCGGCGCAGGCGCTGGACCATCTGCCGGAGCCGCAGGGGATCGAGGTCGCCCTGGCGGGGCGGTCGAATGTCGGCAAATCCACCCTGATCAATGCCATCGCCGGGGAGCGCGCCCTGGCGCGGGTGGCATCATCGCCGGGCCGCACGCGGCAGCTCAATTTCTTCCGGGTGGGATCAGGGCCGCTCGTGATGGTGGACATGCCCGGCTATGGATTCGCGGTGGCCCCGCGCGCGGTGAAGCGGGACTGGCAGGGGCTGATGTTCAACTATCTGCGCGGGCGCCCGAACCTGCGGCGGGTGCTGCTGCTGCTGGATGCGCGGATCGAGTTCAAGCCCCCCGATATCGCGGTGATGGAGCTGCTGGATCAGGCGGCGGTGGCGTTCCAGATCGTGCTGACCAAGGCCGACAAGATGGCGCCTTCGGTGCTGGGCCGCAAGCAGGCCGCCGCGCTGGCGCTGGCGCGCGGGCATCCGGCGGCGCTGCAGGACATACTGACCACATCGGGCGAGACCGGAATGGGGATCGACGAGCTGCGGGCCGTGCTTGCATCCCTCGCGGCTTGACCCCCGCGCCCAACCGGCCATAGACGGCCTCCAGCAATTACGGAACATGGATTGATGATCGAGCCGGAACCGCATACCAGCGCCGCCGCACAGGCACGCATCGTCGCCCATGCGCTGCCTTATCTGCGCCGCTATGCCGGTGCCACGATCGTGGTGAAATATGGCGGCCATGCGATGGGGGAGGACAGCCTCGCCGAGGAGTT
>DASTAF010000229.1:0-2310 GCA_035713005.1 Acetobacteraceae bacterium | reverse complement strand
CGTCCAGGCATGGCGCGCTCCGGCCGCCATGAGATCGCCGATCGCCTGCGGAATGCGCGCCCTTCTGCCCATGGGCCATGTATGGGACCAACTCGAATTTACGCAAGATGCTTGCAAAATAAGTTGAACCGGCGCCTCTTGCCGTTCGCACCGGAATGAACGATCTAACAGCAGACAGGACCGTGCCGGTCCGGTATTCTTGGAGAGTTCCATGTTCATCGAAACCGAAGCGACGCCCAATCCCGCGACCCTCAAATTCCTTCCGGGAGAGACCGTCCTGGCGGCGGGGACGGCCGATCTCGCTTCGCCGGAAGCGGCGGAGGCCAGCCCGCTCGCCCGCGTGCTCTTCGCCCTGCCGGGCATCGTGCGGGTGTTCCTCGGCGGCGATTTCATCTCCGTCACCAAGAGCGAGGATGCGGACTGGGCGGCGCTCCGGCCGCAGATTCTCGGCGCGATCATGCAGCATTTCGTCTCTGGAGCACCGATGATGGAAGGCGAGGCGGGAGCGGAGACCGAGGATGTCGATCCGGCGGACCGAGAGATCGTCGAGCAGATCAAGGAATTGCTGGATACCCGCGTGCGCCCGGCGGTGGCCGGCGATGGCGGGGACATCGTGTTCCGCGGCTTCCGCGACGGGGTGGTGCGGCTGCACATGCAGGGCGCCTGCTCGGGCTGCCCCTCATCCACCGCGACGCTGAAGATGGGCATCCAGAACCTGCTGAAGCATTACGTGCCCGAGGTGAAATCGGTCGAGCAGGTGGCCGCGTAAGCCGTATTTTTCACGGAGTTTGACATGGATTTGGATGATGGCGCGGCGGACGCGCTGTTCCGGAATGCGCGCACCAAGAGCGTCTGGACGGAGCAGGAGGTTTCCGATGACGAACTGCGCCGGCTCTACGACCTGCTGAAGTTCGGACCGACCTCGGCCAATTCCTCCCCAGGGCGGTTCGTGTTCATCCGCAGCAGGGAAGCCAAGGAAAAGCTGAAGCCGGCGCTCAGCCCTGGCAATGTCGAGAAGACCATGGCCGCGCCGGTGACGGTGATCGTCGCGCATGATCCGTATTTCTACGACCATCTGCCGAGGCTGTTTCCGCACGCGGAGGCGAAGCACTGGTTTTCAGGCAATCCCGATCTGGCGGAGGAGACGGCCTTTCGCAACGGAACGCTGCAGGGCGCCTATCTGATCATGGCGGCGCGGGCAATCGGCCTCGATTGCGGCCCGATGTCTGGATTTGACAAGGCTAAGGTGGATCAGCTTTTCCTCGCCGATCGCGGCTGGCAGTCGAATTTCCTGGTCAATCTCGGCCATGGAGCGGCGGAGGACCCGCATCCCCGTTCGCCCCGGCTCGATTTCGACGAGGCATGCGTGCTGGTCTGAATGGAGCCTCGACGCATTCTGGGCCTGGACGCGGCGCTGAGCCGCGCCAGCATCGCCATCCTAGATGGCGAGGAGGTGGCAACACGGCGCGATTTCGACGGGCCGCATGGCGTGGCGGAGACGCTGCCGGTCGCGGCGTCGGAATGCCTCGCCGAAGCCGGACTTGCGACCGGCGATCTTGATGCGATCGCCGTCAGCATCGGGCCGGGCAGCTTCACCGGCTTGCGGGCGAGCATCGCCCTGGCGCAAGGGCTGGGTTTCGCCTCGGGGATGCCGGTTCACGGCATTTCCCTCACCGAGGCCTTCATGGCCGCGATGCCGGATATAGGCGGACGGACGCTCTGGATCGCGGTGACGGCACGGCGCGGCAGGATTTTCCTGGAGCGCGAGGGACGAGCCGAAGCCTTTCCCGATGAGGGCGTGCCGCGCCCGGAAGGTCCGGTGGCGCTGGCGGGGGATCGGGCCATCCGGGTCGCGGCGCGGCTGGCCGCCAGGGGCCATGACGTCATGCTGACAGGCCTGCGCTATCCGGATGCCGCCAGAGTTGCGCTCGCCGCCCGTGCGCGCATCCTGTCGGGGCTGCCGCCGCGCCCTGCGGCGCCGCTCTATGTCGACCCGCCGGAGGCGAAGCTGCCGGCGGGCCGGAGCAGCCCTGCCGCGGCCTGAGATGGAAACCGCCGATCCCTGTCCGCCCATCCCGTGGAGGGACGCGGAAGTCCTGGCCGCACTGCATCGGGAAGCTTTCGGCGGCGAGGCCTGGAGCGCCGCCTTCTTCCGCCAGCTTCTGGAATCACCCCCCGTATTCGGCCTGGTTCTGGGACAGGGCATGGTGCTCGCCCAGGCCGTAGCGGGAGAAGCCGAAATCCTGACCATCGGCGTCGTCCCCGGATGCCGTCGGCAGGGGATCGCGCGGCTGCTGCTCGAAGCCGCGC
>DASTAF010000228.1:0-9763 GCA_035713005.1 Acetobacteraceae bacterium | reverse complement strand
CTGCTCAGCAGCGGCGTGTCCGGGGAAGCCTTCGTCGCCGCCTCGCGCGAGCTTTCCGAGCTGGCGCCGATCGAGGAGCGGATCAACGAGCTTCGCGCCGCGGAAAAGGCGCGCGGCGAGGCGGAGGCGCTGCTGGCCGATCCGGAACTGCGCGGGCTGGCGGAAGCCGAGATCCAGGAGCTGCACGAGCGGCTGCCGAAGCTGGAGACCGAGATCCGCCTGGCGCTGCTGCCGAAGGACGAGGCGGATGAGCGTTCCGCCATCCTGGAAATCCGCCCGGCGGCGGGCGGCGACGAGGCGGCGCTGTTCGCGGCCTCCCTGTTTGAGATGTACCGGCGCTATGCGGAAGGGCGCGGCTGGCGGTTCGAGGTGCTGGAATATGGCGATACCGAGCTGGGGGGGCTGCGCGAGGGGATCGCCGAAATTTCCGGCCGCTCCGTCTTCGCCCGGCTGAAATACGAGAGCGGGGTGCATCGGGTGCAGCGGGTTCCCGCCACCGAGACCCAGGGGCGCATCCACACCTCCACGGTCACCGTCGCGGTGTTGCCGGAAGCCGAGGAGGTCGATGTCGGCATCGATGAGGGCGATCTCCGGATCGACGTGTACCGCGCCTCCGGGGCGGGCGGCCAGCACGTCAACAAGACGGAGAGCGCCGTCCGCATTACCCATATCCCTACCGGCATTGCCGTCGCGATGCAGGAGGAGCGCAGCCAGCACAAGAACCGCGCCAAGGCGATGACCGTGCTGCGCGCCCGGCTGTTCGAGCAGCAGCGGAGCCGGCTCGCCGCCGACCGCGCCGCCGACCGCAAGTCCCAGGTCGGCACCGGCGACCGTTCGGAGCGCATCCGCACCTATAACTTCCCGCAAGGGCGGCTGACCGACCACCGGATCAATCTCACCCTCTACAAGCTGGACCGGGTGATGCAGGGCGAGCTGGACGAGATCATCGACGCGCTGATCGAGGATGACCGGGCGACCCGCCTCGCCGCCGATACGTGATCCCCATCGCCGAGGCGATGCGGCGCATGGCCGCCAGGCTGCAAGAGGCGGGGATCGAGACTCCCCGCCGGGAGGCGCGGCTCATTCTCGCCCATGCGCTGGGCCGCGAGCCCGCCACCCTGGGCGCGGCAGGCGATGTGCCGGAGGATTGCGGGCTGGCTTCGGCGGAGCGCCGGGCGCGTCACGAGCCGCTCGCCTACATCACCGGCAGGCGGGAGTTCTGGAGCCTGGAGTTCGAGGTTTCGCCCGCCACGCTGATCCCCCGCCCGGACAGCGAGACGCTGATCGAGGCGGCGCTGGGGGCGAGGCCGCGGCGTGGCGCGGTGCGGCGGATTCTCGATCTCGGCACCGGCACCGGCTGCCTGCTGCTCGCGGCGCTGAGTGAATATCCGGAGGCGTTCGGCCTCGGCGTCGATCTTTCGCCCGAGGCGGCGATGCTCGCGCGCCGCAACGCGCGGCGCCTCGGCATGGAAGGCCGCTCCGCCTTCCTGGCGGCAGACTGGGCGGAGGCATTGGCGGGGCGGTTCGATCTCATCCTTGCCAATCCGCCCTATATTCCCGCCCCGGAGATTGCCGCGCTGATGCCGGAGGTTTCGGATCACGAGCCGCGTCTCGCCCTCGATGGCGGCGCGGACGGGCTGGACGCCTACCGCCGCATCATGGCAGGGCTTCCGGCGGCGATGGCGGCGGGTGGAGTCGCAATCCTCGAACTGGGCATTGGTCAGGTGGATGCTGTGGCAGCCCTGGCACGGGGTGCCGGATATTCCGCCGAAAGCCGCGCGGATTTGGCAGGTGTGCCCCGCGCCTTGCTCATATGGCAGAGTTAATTGTAACCAACCGATATTTTTAGGGAGAAAACATTTGGCAATTCGGCCGGTTCGGATTAGGTTGCGCCCGCGTACACCGCAGCCGGTGCCCCAGGGCAGGCCGGATTCGGGGCTGAAGCTTCTGTACCGCTCAGGTACGACCGCATCAGCGACGCGGCATATTTACATGCATGAACGACTTCATGAGACGGCGCGTATTATCGGCCAGGCATAACTGCCGCACCAGTTCCTGCGCTGCCGTGAGACAGGACGAACGGTATCGATGAATATTAAACGCATGCGCGGGCGCAACAACCGGGGCGGTGGCGGCGGCAATTTCCGCAGCCAGCAGAACGGCATACCGCTTAACCGCAATCACGTGTTCGACAGCAACGGGCCGGAGCAGCGGGTGCGCGGCACGGCGCAGCAGCTTTTCGAGAAATACCAGCAGATGGGCCGGGATGCCGCCACCAGCGGCGACCGGGTGACGGCCGAGAGCTATTTCCAGTATGCGGAGCACTATTTCCGCATCATCGCCGCGATCAACCAGGCCCAGTCGCAACACGCCGGACCCCAGCATTCCGGCGGCCAGCATTCCGGCGGCCATGCGCAGGCTTCCCAGCATCAGCCGCAGGCGAATGGCGGCCAGAACGGCAGCGGGCGCCGCGAGGCCAGCGCCGAGGCCGGAGAGCAGGATGACGGGGATGAACCCGCCGGGCTGGGCGACCAGCCGGTTCTGGAGAGCCGGGAAATCCCGATCGCCGCTGCTCCGCCGGAAGCCTGAGCCTATTCCCGCGCCAGTATCCTGTCATTGACGAAGCGGGCCAGGGGATTGGACACGAACCCCGCCCGCAGCGCCGCCTCGTCGTAATCCTCGGCCACCCAGTCGAGGAACGGCTTGCGGCCCTCGCCCTGCCTTGCATAGGTTTCGAGGAAGGCGTCCAGTATGCCGGTATTGGAATGGCGGAAATGGCCGAAGCGGAGCGATAATTGCCGCTTTGCCGTCGCCGTATCGCCTCCCTTCATCAGAATGTAGAGGGCTGCCGCGATCCCGGCCCGGTCGGCGCCGGATTTGCAGTGGATCAGCGCCGGGGCCTTCATCTCCCCGTAGATGCCGGCGAGACGGAGGATGCGGTCCCGTTGCGGCGCGCCGCGCGATTCGAGCGCCATGTCGATGAAATCGAGCCCGAGCCGCGCCGCCATGTCCCGCGAAAGCGCGTCCGATCCGTTTTTGGCCAGGCCGCGCAGGTTGATCAGCGTCTTCAGCCCGGTCTCGCGGGTGAAGCGCGCCAGATGATAGGGCAGCGGGTGGTTCGAGCGGTAGAGAATCCCTGGCTCCACGGGCGCGAAATTGGTCCAGGCCAGGCGGAACACCGCGTGATCGACGAAGAGCGCGTCCAGCCACGCGTTCCGCCGTCCTGCCCTGGTGGCGAGGTCTCCACGATAGATCGTATCCATGGCCAAGCCGATAGCAGAGGCGCCCGCGCTAGAAAATGCGCCCCGTTTACGCCCGGACCGAAAGCGCCTTAAAGCCGCCCCATGATCAGGAATGCCCTCACGGTCGCGGCCTGGACGATGGGCAGCCGGCTGCTCGGCTTCGGCCGCGATATTCTCATCGCGGCACTGCTGGGCGCGGGGCCGGCGGCGGATGCGTTCTTCGTGGCGCTCCGGCTGCCCAACCTGTTCCGCCGGCTGTTCGGCGAGGGCGCGTTCAGCGCCGCCTTCGTGCCCGAATATGCCGGGCGGCTGACGCAGGACGAGGCGGCGGCGCACGAGCTGGCCGAGGATGTCACGGCGCTGATGGTGGCATGGCTGTCTGCCCTCACCCTGGCGGGGCTGATCTTCATGCCCTTCGTCATCGACCTGCTGGCGCCGGGCTTCCGGGCGGACGCGGCCAAGTTCAGCCTGGCGGTGAGGCTCTCGCGCATCACCTTCCCCTACCTGTGGCTGATCTGCCTCTGCGCCCTGTTCTCCGGCATGCTGAACGCGCGGGGACGGTTCACCGCCGCCGCCGCGGCGCCGGTTCTGTTCAATATCTGCATTCTCGGCACGCTGGCGGTGCTGCGCCTGATCGGTGCCGCGCCCTCCACCGCCCTCGCCTATGGCGTCACCCTCTCGGGCATCGCGCAACTCGCCGTGCTGGGGCATTCCCTCGCCCGCGCGGGCGCGCCGGTCCGCCTGATCCGCCCGCGCCTGTCCGCCGGCGCCAGGCTGGTGCTGCGCCGGCTGGGACCGGGACTGATCGGCGCGGGGGTGACGCAGCTCAACCTGACCGTGGACACCATCATCGCCTCGCTGCTGCCTAGCGGCACGGTCTCGGTGCTGTATTACGCTGACCGGGTGAACCAGCTGCCGCTCGGGGTGATCGGCACCGCGCTGAGCACCGCGCTGCTGCCCGCCCTCTCCCGGCAGTTCCGCGCCGGCGCACTCACCGAGGCGCGCGGCACGCTGAACCGGGCGCTGGAGGCGGGGCTGCTTCTAACCATGCCGGGGGCGGCGGCGCTCGGCGTCATCTCCCTGCCGATCATGCGCACCCTGTTCGGCCATGGCGCCTTCACCGGGGCCGATGCCGCCCGCAGCGCCGCGGCGCTGGTCGTCTACGCCGCCGGGCTGCCGGCCTTCGTGATGGTGAAGCTCTTCGCCCCCGGCTTCTTCGCCCGCGGCGACACGAAGACGCCGGTGAAGATCGGCATCATGGCGGTGGCGCTCAATCTCGCCCTCAATCTTTCGCTGATGCACCCGCTGCGGCAGGTGGGCGTCGCCCTCTCCACCACCCTCGCCGCCTGGTTCAACGTGGCGGCGCTGGGGAGCGTGCTGTATCGGCGGGGCGATTTCGCGCCGGATGCCCGGCTGATCGGGCGGGTCGTGCGAATCCTGGCCGCGACGCTGATCATGGTTCTGGCGCTGGTGGTGGCGGAGCATCTGCGGGCGGTGCTGGCCCTGGCGCAATATGAGAGGCTGGCGCTGCTGGTGGCGCTTGGGCTTGGGGTGTTCGGCGGGGCGGGAGGGATGCTCGGCGCCTTCAGGCTGAACGAGCTGGCGGCGCTGCTGCGCCGCCCGGCGCCCAGGCGCGGCGTGGCTTGACCTGCCTGCGTCGGGCGGTCGATAGAGTGCGGCATGGCAAGAATATTCTCCGGCATCCAGCCCACCGGCATCGCGCATCTTGGCAATTATCTCGGCGCGATCCGCAACTGGGTGGCGCTGCAGGAGGGGAATGAGAGCATCTACTGCCTGGTCGATCTGCATGCGCTGACCATCTGGGTCGATCCCACCGACCTGCGTGACCAGACCCGCGCCAATGCCGCGCTGCTGATCGCCTGCGGGATCGACCCCGCCCGCTCCATCCTGTTCCACCAGTCAGCGGTGCATGCCCATGCGCGGCTGGCCTGGATCTTCAACTGCGTCGCCCGCTTCGGCTGGCTGAACCGCATGACCCAGTTCAAGGACAAGGCGGGCAAGGACCGGGAAAATGTCTCCACCGGCCTGTTCGTCTATCCCAACCTGATGGCCGCCGACATCCTGGCCTACAAGGCGACCGAGGTGCCGGTGGGCGAGGATCAGAGCCAGCATCTGGAGCTGGCGAACGACATCGCGCAGAAGTTCAACCATGATTACGGGGTGGAGTTCTTCCCCGCCATCACGCCGCGCATCATGGAATCCTCCGCCCGGGTGATGAGCCTGCGGGATGGGACGAGGAAGATGTCGAAATCCGATGCCTCGGATCAGAGCCGGATCAACCTGACCGACGATGCCGATGCCATCGCGCAGAAGATCCGGCGCGCGAAGACCGATCCCGAGCCGCTGCCGGAAGCGCCTTCCGGGCTGCAGGGCCGGCCAGAGGCGGCAAATCTCGTCGCCATCTATGGGGCGGTGGCGGAGATGGGCGTGGAGCAGGTGCTGCGCGAATTCGGCGGCAAGGGGTTCGGCGCCTTCAAGGAGGCGCTGGCGGAGGTTCTGGTCCAGCGCATCGCCCCGATCCGGGAGGAGACCCTGCGCCTCAGCGCTGACCCGGCGGAGATCGACCGGATTCTTCAGGCAGGCGCGGCACGGGCCGCCGCCATTGCCGATCCCATCGTCGCCGAGGCCGAGCGCATCGTGGGGCTGCTGCCGGCGCGATGAGGCGGCTGGCCGCGCTGTTCCTGCTGCTCGCCGGCATCGGCTGCGGCTTCGCCCGCGCGGCGCCGGGAGGGACGCTGAGGCTGGTCACCGCCTCCGCCTCCGGCTCCTTCGATCCGCAGATCAACTACACCAACCGCTACTGGGAAATCTTCCAGGCCATGTATGACGGGCTGGTGAGCTTCGCCAAGACTTCCGGCCCCGAATCCTTCAAGGTCGTGCCCGATCTCGCCACCGCCATCCCCGCCCCGGCCGATCATGGCACCACTTATGTTTTTCATCTGCGGCCGGGCATCGAGTTCTCGAATGGCGAGCCGGTGACCGTGCAGGCGGTGGTGCATAGTTTCCGCCGCCTGTTCAGGGTGAACAGCCCGAACGCGGGCACCTGGTACGACGTGATCATCGGCGGGCGGCGCTGCGCCGCCCATCCCCGCCACTGCAGCCTGCCTGGGCTGGTGGGGAATGCCGCGGAGGGCACCGTCACCTTCCATCTGCGCCACCCGGATTCCGAGTTCCTCGACCAGCTCGCCGTGCCCTTCGCCTCCATCCTGCCCGCCGACACGCCGGAACACGACATGGGAACCACCCCCATTCCCGGCACCGGCGCCTATATGGCGCGAAGCTACAGCCCCGCCTCCGGTATCGTGCTGGTCCGCAACCCGCATTTCCGCGAATGGAGCGCGGCGGCGCAGCCTGGCGGCTTTCCCGACCGGATCGACTATCATTTCGGCCTTACCGCCGAGGCGCAGGTATCGGCGGTGGAGAACGGCCAGTATGACTGGATGTTCGAGGATGTGCCCGCCGACCGGCTGAACGAGATCGCGACCCGCTACACGCGGCAGGTGCACATCAATCCGGTGAATTATTTCTTCTACCTGCCGATGAACATCCACATCCCGCCCTTCAACGACAAAGATGCCCGGCTCGCGGTGGAATACGCGGTCAACCGCGCCTCGATGGTGAAGCTGTTCGGCGGCCCCGCCCTCGCCGCCCCGACCTGTCAGATCCTGCCGCCGGAAATGCCGGGCTACCGGCCCTATTGCCCCTACACGAAGAACCCCGGCGCGAAATGGAGCGCGCCGGACTGGCGGAAGGCGCGGGCCTACATGAAGAAATCCGGCATGACCGGCCAGCCCGTCACCATCATCACCGAGGTGCAGTCGCCTTTCCGGGAGATCGGCATCTATCTCCAGAGCGTGCTGAACCGGCTCGGCTTCCGGGCCAGCGTGAAGCCGCTCTCCCCCGATATCGAGTTCACCTATATCCAGAACTCCGCCAACAAGGTGCAGATTTCGGTCACCGACTGGGCGCAGGATTATGCCGCGCCCTCGGATTTCCTGAACGTGCTGTTCAGCTGCAAATCCTTCCATCCAGCCTCGGATGACTCGATCAACATGACGGGCTTCTGCGATCCCGCCATCGATCGGGAAATGCAGAAGGCGATCGTGCTTTCCGTGCGGCATCCGAGGCAGGGTGATGCGCTCTGGGCGCATGTGGACCATCAGATCACCCGCCGCGCCCTGGTCGCCAGCCTGTTCAGCGTGAAGAAGCTCGATTTCGTCTCCGCCCGGCTGCGGAATTTCACCTTCAGCGGCGAGTATTTCTTCCTCCCTCAGCTCGCGATGGTGAAATGAGCGCGGTGGCCGAGAAGCTCGCCGAGCCCCTGCCGCCGCCCGCCGCGGGCTACTGGGCCACGGCGCTGCGCAAGCTGCGGCGGGACCGCGCGGCGATGGCGGCGCTCGTGGTGCTGGCGGTGATCACCCTGCTCTGCGCGCTCGCCCCCTTCTACGCCCGCGATGTCGCCCATGCCGATCCGTTCCAGTCCAACCTTTCCGGCACCACCATCGTTCATGGCAGGCGCGTCGAGGTGCTGGCCCCGGCGGATAATCCGCTGCATCTCGGCATCGAGCCGATCGGCCCGACCTGGCGCTTCGGCCCCTACATGCTGGGCGCCGACCAGCAGGGGCGCGACGTGGCGGCGCGGCTGCTCTATGGCGGGCGGAACTCGCTGCTGATCGCCTTCGCCTCGGCGGCGATCTGCCTGATCCTCGCTGCCCTCACCGGGCTGGCTGCGGGCTTCTTCGGCGGCTGGACGGACAGGATCATCTCCGCCGTGCTGGACGTGATCTGGGCCTTCCCGGTCTTCCTGCTGGCCATCTCGCTTTCCGTGGTGCTGATCGCGCATGGGGTGCGCATCGGCCCCCTTCTCATCGATGCCAGCAGCCTGAGCCTGCCGATCCTGATCGTCGGCGTCATCTATGTGCCCTATGTGGCGCGGCCGGTGCGGGGCCGGGTGATCCAGTTGCGGGAGAGCGAGTTCGTGCTGGCATCGGTGGGGCTGGGCGTGCCGCCCTGGCGGATTCTGCTGATCGACATATTGCCGAACGTCGTCTCCACCCTGGTTGTTTTCGCGCCGCTGATCGTGGCGCTGAACATGCTGACCGAATCGGCGCTGTCCTTCCTTTCCATAGGTGTGCAGCCGCCCCATGCGAGCTGGGGCACCATCATCGGCAATGGCGAGGCGCTGATCTACACCCGGCCGATGGTCGCCATCGCGCCGGGCATCGCCATCGTCCTCACCGTGCTGGCGCTGAACATACTGGGCGATGGGCTGCGGGACGCGCTCGACCCGCGCGCCAAGCTGCGGAACTAGCCGATGCTCTCCACCATCATCCGCCGCCTAGTCCACATGGTTTTCGTGCTGTTCGGCATCACCGTGCTGGTCTTCCTGATCTTCTTCGCCACCCCTGGAGCGAATCCGGCGGCGCGCATCGCCGGGCGCGGCGCCTCGCCCGCCACGCTTGCCCGGGTCAGCGCCGAGTTCGGGCTGAACAAGCCTCTGCCGGTGCAATATGCGCTGATGATGAAGCGCCTGTTCGTCACCGGCAACCTCACCTCCTTCGTCAATCTGGGCGAGAAGGTGGTGCCGCAGGTGCTGCATGCCGCCCCGGTCACCCTTTCGCTGGTCGCGGGCGCCGCGGTGATATGGATCGCCTTTTCGGTGCTGATCGGCCTGCTCGCCGCCGCCTTCCGCAACACGGTGATCGACCGGCTGCTGATGATCCTGACCCTGATCGGCATTTCCATGCCCGTCTTCTGGGTGGCGGAAATGGCGAATCTGATCAGCCAGGGCGCGTTGCATCGCACCGCCCTGTTCTCCTGGGTGCCGCCGCTCGGCTATATCCCACTCAGCCAGTCGCCCCTCGGCTGGTTCAAGGCGCTCATCATCCCCTGGTTTACCCTGGCCATCCTCTATATCGGGCTTTACGCGCGGGTGCTGCGCGCCAGCCTGATCGAGAGCCTGCAGGAGGATTACATCCGCACCGCCCGCGCCAAGGGGCTGTCGGAGCGGCAGGTGCTGACGCGCCACGCGCTGCGCACCTCGCTGATCAGCTTCGTCACCCTGTTCGGCCTGGATTTCGGCGTGCTGGTGGGCGGCGGGGCGCTGCTGACCGAGGTGGTGTTCGGCCTGCAGGGCGTCGGCTATCTCACCTATCAGGCGCTGGAGACGCTGGACCTGCCGATGATCATGGCAACGGTGATCTATGCCTCCGTCTTCGTGGTGCTCTCCAACGCGGCCGTCGATATCCTCTACGCGCTGGTCGATCCCAGGGTGCGCGATCGATGAGCGAACCGCTTTTGATCGTGCGCGATCTGGTTGTGTCGTTCCGCACCACCCATGGCCTGGTCCGCGCGGTGGACGGCATCTCCTTCGAGGTGGCGCCGGGAGAGATTCTCGGCATCGTCGGCGAGTCGGGCTCCGGCAAGAGCCTGACGGTGCTCAGCATCCTCGGCCTGCTCAACGATCCGAACGCCATCGTCGAAGGCGAGATCATCTTCAA
>DASTAF010000227.1:0-4418 GCA_035713005.1 Acetobacteraceae bacterium | reverse complement strand
CTCTGGACGATCCTGATCAGCGTCACCTCGCATCAGGTCACCTGGCTCGTCATCGCGGTGATCCTCGGCTTCGGCGAATGGACGGCGCTGCTCCTGCCGAGGATCGAGCCGGGCCAGACCCTCGAATCCATCGCCACCTGACCCGGTGCCGGAGGCAGCATCATGGCGCTGAAGATCAAGATCGGCCCGCCGCAGATCGCCATCCATCAGGGCCATACGGTGTTCGTCACCGAAAATGACGGGCAGATCCGCTGGCCGAGCCAGAAGGGGCTGTATTACAAGGATACCAGGCTGGTCAGCGCCTGGTCCCTCTACGCGGACGGGGTGGGGTGGGAGCTGCTGAACGGCGGCGCGCTGACCTATTTCGCCGCCCGCATCTTCCTGACCAACCGCGCCATCGACACCCAGTATGGCGAGATTCCCGAACACACGCTGGGCCTCGTGATCGGCCGCCAGGTCGAGGGCGGCATCCGCGAGGATTTCGAGCTGACCAATTACGGCCCCGGCACCGCGCGCTTCAACCTGGAACTCTCCGTGCGCGGCGATTTCGCCGATATATTCGAGGTCAAGTCGGCGAAATTCCTGCGGCGCGGGCGCATCGAGACGGAGTGGTCCGGGGCGGAGCAGCGCCTCGTCACCCGCTATCACAATGCCGGCTTCGCCCGCGGCCTCGGCATCGAGGCGCGGGAGGCGGACAGTCCCGCCCTCTATGCCAATGGCAGGCTGAGCTTCCCCATCGAGATCGGCGCGGGCGGGAGCTGGAAGGCGAGCCTGCTCTACGCGATTCACGATGGCGACGAGGTGGTCGATGCCCCCGCGACGCGGATCGGGCAATACGAGGAATCGCCCCCGGCGCGGCATCTCGCGGAATGGAACCGCAGGGTCATGCGCATCGAATGCGATGATGCCGATTTCAGGGCGATGTACGAGCAGGCGGTGACGGACATGGCGGCGCTGCGGGTGCCGATGCCGGGAGGCGGCGGCGGGCGGCACGATCGTGATGGCGAAACCATCATGCCGGCCGGCGGCCTGCCCTGGTTCGTCGCCCTGTTCGGGCGGGACAGCACCGTCATCTCCCTGCAGACCGCGATGATCGACATGGAGCTGGCGCGCGGCACGCTCGATGTGCTGGGCCGCTGGCAGTCCGACACCCATGACGACTACCGCGACGCCGAGCCGGGCAAGATTCCCCATGAACTGCGGCTTGGGGAACTCGCCCATTTCGGCCTTATCCCCCACACTCCCTATTACGGCACGGCGGATGCGACGCCGCTCTACATCGTCAACCTCCACAATGCCTGGAGCTGGACCGGGGACAGGAGCCTGCTGGAGCGCTATTTGCCGGTGGCGGAACGCTGCCTCTCCTGGATCGACGATTACGGCGACCTCGATGGCGACGGGTTCCAGGAATACAAAAGCCGCTCATCCGCGGGCGCCGAGAACCAGGGCTGGAAGGATTCGGGGGACGGGGTGATGTATCCGGACGGCTCGAACGTGAAGGCGCCGAAGGCGCTGTGCGAGCTGCAGGGCTATGTCTACGATGCCTGGCTGCGGATGGCGCGCATCCACGATGCGCTGGGCCAGCCGGAGACGGCGGCCCGGTTGCGCGGCAAGGCGGCGGCGCTGTTCTCCCGGTTCAACGAGGCGTTCTGGAACGAGGAGCAGGGCTTCTACGCCTATGCGCTCGATGCCGACAAGCGGCAGGTGCTCAGCATCGCCTCCAATCCCGGCCATTGCCTGTGGTCCGGCATCGTGCCGCCGGACCGCGCCCGGCGGGTGGTGGAGAGGCTGACGCGCGAGGACATGTGGAGCGGCTGGGGCATCCGCACCCTCTCGGCGGAGCATGCCTCCTTCAACCCGTACAACTACCAGACCGGCTCGGTCTGGCCGCACGATAACGGGCTGATCGCCCTCGGGTTCAAGCGCTACGGCTTTTACCGGCAGGCGGCGGAGATCGCCCATGACATCACCCGCGCCGCGAGCTATCTCTCCCTGCACCAGCTGCCCGAACTCTATGCCGGCATCCACCGGGACGATACGGATTTCCCGGTGCAGTATCTCGGCGCCAACGTGCCGCAGGGCTGGGCGGCGGGCTCGGTCTTCTCGCTCCTGCAGGCGATGCTGGGGGTGGTGCCGGACGCGCCGGCGGGGCGGCTTTATCTCGATCCCTGGCTGCCGGAATGGCTGCCGGGCCTCACCCTGCGGACTCTCCGTCTCGGCGAGGCGGTGTTCGACATCCGCTTCGAGCGGCGCGGGGAGGAGACGGAGTTCGAGGTGCTGCGGGGCGATGCCGGCGCGGTGATCCGGCGCGGGGTGGCGGAATGGGGCAGGGCACTGGCCCATGGGTGAACGAGCAGGAGGAGGAAACATGGACGTTGCGGAACTGAGGCGTCTGCAGGCGCCGCTGAAGCAGAAATATCGCGATGACGCGGCGGCGGCGCGCATCCCGGCCCGGGCCGAGGCCGTGCTCGATCCCGGCGCGATTGCCGCCCGCGTCACCGGCGAGCACCGCTCCATGGCCGGGCTGCATCCGGCGGCGGGTGGGGATGGCGCCATGGCCTGCTCGGCGGACATGCTGCTGGAAGCGCTGGTGGCCTGCGCGGGCGTCACCCTCTGCGCGGTGGCGATGTCCATGGGCGTCGCGCTGCGCGGCGGGCGGGTGATCGCCGAAGGCGTCTGGGACGCGCGCGGCACGCTGGGGGTGGACAAGGCAGCCCCGGTCGGGCTGACCGAGATCGCCCTGCGCTTCGAACTGGATACGGATGCCGATCAGGCGGCGCGGGAGCGGCTGATCGCCCTCACTGAGCGCTATTGCGTGATCTTCCAGACGCTGCGCAGCCCGCCCCGGCTTTCGGTGATGCCCGCCAGCGGCTGAGCCCAGGCCATGCGGCTCGGCAGGCGGCCTCTCCTGGCCATGTTCGGCTCCGGCGCCATGGCCCCCGCCACCCTGGCGAAACCGGCGCCAAGGCGCTGGCCGCACTGGCAGGCGATCGTCTATCAGCACCAGAGCGACCGGCAGCTCGAGGCGCTGAAGCGCATGGGGGTGACGAACGGCAAGGTCTTCGCCAGCCGTGACGATGCCGCCGGCAATCCCGTGCAGCCCGGAGCGGCGCGTTTCGCGCGGCTCGGCATGCGCTTCTATGTCGAGAACATCGCCACCGACTTCTATTCCGCCTATCACCGATGGCGCCCCGACCAGCCGGTGGACGCCGCCTTCCTGGCGGTGAGGGCGCTGCACCGGCGGGCGCCGGATGACCCGGCGGCCTTCATCCGCGAGCCGGGCCTGTCCGATCCCGCATGGCTGCGCCGGATCGCCGCGCGGCTGAAGCGGACGGTGCGCGGCTACGCCCGCTATCGCCCGCTCTATTACAGTCTGGCCGACGAGCCAGGCATCGCCGATCTTGCCGCCAACTGGGATTTCGACATCTCGGCGGATTCGCTCGCCGCCATGCGCCTCTGGCTCAGGGGCGAGTATGGCAGCCTTGCCGCGCTGAACCGGCAATGGGGAACGGATTTCGCCGGCTGGGATGATGTGGCGCCGAGGCTGACCGATGCGGCGGTGCGGCAGAAGGGCGAAAATTTCTCCGCCTGGGCGGATTTCAAGCGCTGGATGGATGTGGCCTTCGCGCGGGCGGTGCGCATGGGCAGGGATGCGGTCCATGCCGCCGATCCCCATGCCCTCGCCGCCATCGAGGGGGCGCAGATTCCCGGCTGGGGCGGCTATGACTATGCCCGCCTCGCTCCGGCGGTGGATGTGATGGAGATCTATGACGGGGACGAGAATATCGAGATCGCCCGCTCGCTGAACCCGGCGCTGGTCATGCTGATGACCTTCTCCAGCGGCGATGCCCGGCAGAGGCACGGGCTCTGGCGCAGCGTGCTCCGGGGCATGCGCGGCGCCATCCTCTGGGATGAGAGCGACAGGCTGGTGAACGGAGACGGCTCCCCCGGTCCCTGGGGCCGGCAGGTGGCGCCGATTTTCATCGAGCTACGTGGTGTGCTGGGGCGCCTGCTCATGGAGAGCGAACGGGTGAGCGACCCGGTGCTTACGCTCTATTCTCCCGCCAGCCTGCGCACCCAATGGCTGCTGGATCGCCGCGCCGGAGGCGGACCCTGGGAGAACCGCGGCGCCGAGGCGGAAACCGAGGGGGATGACGCCGTCCGGGCGGCGATGCGGCGCTTTTCCCGCATGGTCTCGCGCAACTGGCTGCAGGGGAACTACACGGCGCCCGGCCTCGTGGAGCAGGGGGCGCTAAGGGGCGGGCATGTCCGGCTGCTCCTGCTGCCGCATATCCTGGCCTTGTCGCCTAAGGCGGCGGCGGAAATCCGCCGTTTCGTGGCGGGGGGCGGTGTCGTGGTGGCGGATGTGGCGCCGGGGCGGTTCGACGAGCACAGCCGCCGCCTGCCGCATCCGCTGC
>DASTAF010000226.1:0-2186 GCA_035713005.1 Acetobacteraceae bacterium | reverse complement strand
CACCCCCGAGCAGCTCCAGGACCCGGATATCCAGGTCGCCGACAAGATCCTCCGCACCTGCGTCCATTGCGGCTTCTGCACCGCCACCTGCCCCACCTTCGTCACCGTGGGCGACGAGGATGACAGCCCGCGCGGCCGCATCTACCTGATCAAGGACATGCTGGAGACCGGCGGCGTCGCCAGCGCGCCGGTGGCCTATCACCTCGACCGCTGCCTCTCCTGCCTCGCCTGCATGACCACCTGCCCCTCGGGCGTCGATTACATGCATCTGATCGACCAGTCCCGGGCGCGGATCGAGGAGACCTATGACCGGCCCTGGCATGACCGGGCGGTGCGCGCGGCGCTGGGCGCCGTGCTGCCCCATCCGCGCCGGATGCGGCTTGCGCTGCATGCGGCAAGGCTCGGCAAGCACGCGAAGGGACTGATTCCCGATAGCGGCATGCTGGCGAAGCGCCTGCGCGCCATGCTGAATCTTGCCCCGGCGGCGCTGCCCGGACGTGGCGAGGCCGAGAGCGGCGGCACCTTCCCCGCGAAGGGGGAGCGACGCGCGCGGGTGGCGCTGCTGGCGGGCTGCGCGCAGCAGGTGCTCGATCCGGCGATCAACGACGCCACCATCCGGCTGCTGAACCGGCTGGGGGTGGAGGTGGTGATCCCGCCATCCTCCGGCTGCTGCGGCGCGCTGACCCATCACCTCGGCAAGCATGAATCGGCGCTCGCCTTCGCCCGCGCCAATATCGCCGCCTGGCGGCGGGAGGGCGATCTGGATGCCATCATCATCAACACCTCCGGCTGCGGCACGGTGGTGAAGGATTACGGCTTCCTGTTCCGCGGCCGTCCGGAAGCCGCCGATGCGGAAGCGGTCTCCGCCCAGGCCATGGACATCACCGAATTCCTGCTCCGCTTCGGCTACGAACCCACGCGCGAGCCGGTGCCCCTGCGCCTCGCCTATCACGCAGCCTGCAGCCTGCAGCACGGCCAGCGGGTGACGGAGGCGCCGAAAACCCTGCTGAAGCGGGCGGGCTTCACGGTGATGGAGCCGCGCGACGCCCATCTCTGCTGCGGCTCGGCGGGCACCTACAACATATTGCAGCCGGACATGGCCGGCGCCCTCCGGGAACGCAAGCTGGACACGCTGCGCGCCCTGCGCCCGGATGTGATCGCCGCCGGCAATATCGGCTGCCTCAACCAGCTTGCGGGCGGCGGCATCCCGACCATCCATACCGTCGAACTGCTCGACTGGATGGCGGGCGGACCTCGTCCGGCGGCGCTGGCCGCCTAGCCCCAGAGTCCTGTCAGGCGGTCAGGCAGGCCCGATAACGCCGGAATTGGAAGGCGGATCGCTGGCCGGGAAGCTGTCTTCCGTGTTCACTCCGCCCTCCTCGGCATCGGTGCGGGAGAGGTTTCCCTTCTCCTCGATCTCGCGCGCCTGGTGCCAGAACTCCTCGTCCCTGCCCTCCGGGGAACCCGCCTCGCGCCACAGATGATAGGCCCGCTCACGGATCCGCTGCTCCCGGTCCGAATCCCTCGCATCCGTTTGTTCCGACATGGCTTTCTCCAGCAAGCGATGCCTCACCCGGCATCACTTGTTAGATGCAGTGGCGCGGCGCCGGTTCAATGGCCGGGTGCCGATCCCGCGCCGCCCCAGCACCACCATCCGGGCCTTTCCAGCCGGGCGGCGGCCACCCCGGCCTCGGCTTCGGTGGCGAACAGGCCGAAGCAGGTGGCGCCCGAGCCGCTCATGCGCGAGAGCAGGCAGCCGGGGCATCCCGCCAGCGCTTCGAGCACCGCGCCGATGGCGGGCTGCAGCGAAATCGCCGGCGCCTCCAGATCATTGCCCAGCCCGGCGAGGTCGCGGGCCATCGCCCGGGCATCCTCCCAGGCTTCCGGCAGGGTCGCCGGTGGTGAAAATCCTCCCTGCCTCGCGGCGAAAACCGCCGGGGTGGCGACGGGAACGCCCGGATTGGCCAGCACCATGCCGAAGCGGGGCAGGCGCGGCGCGGGCTGGAGACTCTCGCCGATGCCGCCCATCCGCGCCGGCCGGCTGGCGAGGCAGACCGGCACATCCGCCCCCAGCCTCAGGGCGAGCGAGGGATCGGGCGCCACCCCCCATTCGCGCCCGAGCAGCCGGAGCGCCGCCGCGGCATCCGCCGAGCCGCCGCCGATGCCGGAGGCGACCGGCAGGTTCT
>DASTAF010000225.1:0-2466 GCA_035713005.1 Acetobacteraceae bacterium | reverse complement strand
GCGCGAGGCGGTGATCCTGCGCCGGCTGCTCGGGCGGCATCGCGGCGCCCTGCCGCCGCAGGCCATCATGCGCATCTGGCGGGAGCTGTTCTCGGCGGCGCTGATGATCGAGGGCGACCTCACCATCGCCGTGGCGGACGGGCCGCAGATGGACATCACCAGCCTGGCGCGCGAGCATTTCGGCCCGCTGACGCCGCTGCGCCGCCACCCCACCCCGGCCCAGGCGATGGCCGATCTCACCAGCGCGGCGGCCCAGGTGGCGGTGCTGCCCCTGCCCTCCCCGGCGGATGACGCGGCGGGTTCCTGGTGGATCGGGCTGATGCAGTGCGGCGCCCCGCGGCTGCAGATCGTCGCCCGGCTGCCCTTCTGGGCGCGGCGGCCGGAAGGCACGCCCCAGGCCGGCGCCTATGTGGTGGGGGCGCTGGAGCCGGATGCGAGCGGCGCCGACCGCAGCCTGCTGGGGCTGGAGATCGCGGCGGATGCCAGCACCGCCAAGGTCACGGCGGCGCTGAAGGAGGCAGGCTTTTCGGTCGGCTCGCTGCTGCAGCGGCGCCTGCCGCGCCAGGAAACCGCCTATGCGCTGGCCGATGTGGAGGGGCTGGTTTCACGCTCCGATCCGCGCCTCGCCGCCATCGCCGGCCTCGCCTCGAAGCCCGAGCTGCTCGGCGGCTACGCGGTTCCGTTCCCGCCGGGCGAGATGGCGGAGCCTGCATGAGCGCCGCCCCCAGGCCGCGCCCGGAAATTTTCGCCGTCCCTCCCTATGTGGGCGGCGCCTCGAAGCTGCCGGGCGTCAACCGGGTGGTGAAGCTTTCCTCGAACGAGGGCGCCTTCGGCCCTCCCCCCGGCGCCCGCGCCGCCCTGGCCGCCGCGGCGGCGGACATCCACCGCTACCCGGATGGCGGTTCCGCCGCGCTGAGGGAGGCGATCGGCGCGTATTTCGGCCTCGATCCGGCGCGGATCGTCTGCGGCAACGGCTCGGACGAGTTGATCACCCTGCTGATCCAGGCCTATGGCGGGCCGGGCACCGAGCTGGTGATGAGCGCCCATGGATTCCTGATCTACGAGATCGCCGCCACCCTGGCGGGGATGAAGGTGCGCAAGGCGCCGGAGCGGAACCTTGCCGCCGATGCCGATGCCATGCTGGCCCAGGTGACGGGGGCGACGCGGCTGGTGTTTCTCGCCAATCCGAACAACCCCACCGGCTCGATGCTGCCCTCCGGGGAGGTGGCGCGGCTGCGCGCCGGGCTGCCGCAGGACGTGCTGCTGGTGCTGGATGCGGCCTATGCCGAATATGTGGACCGGGCGGATTACGAGGCCGGGACGGCGCTGGTGGATGCGGGGGAGAACACGGTGATGACCCGCACCTTCTCCAAGATGTTCGGCCTGGGCGGGGCGCGGCTCGGCTGGGCCTATGCGCCGGCGGCGGTGATTGATGTGCTGAACCGGATGCGCCCGCCCTTCAATGTCAGCGCCCCGGCCATGGCGGCGGGAATCGCCGCATTGCGCGAGCCGGGCTGGCTGGAGCGCTGCCGCGCCCATAACGCCGAGGCGCGCGCCGCCCTCGCCGCACGGCTGCGGAAGGCGGGCATCACCGTCCATCCGAGCGAGGCGAATTTCCTCCTGGCCGATTTCGGCACGCCGGAAGCTGCGCAGGCGGCGGATGCCTTCCTGCGCAAGCGCGGCATCATCGTCCGTTCCGTCGCCGCCTATGCCCTTCCCGCCTGCCTGCGCATCACCATCGGCACCGACGAGGAATGCGGACTGGTGGCGGAGGCGCTCGAAGCCTTCATGAATTCCCATGGCTGAGCCGCTCTTCAACCGCCTCGCCCTGGTCGGCATCGGGCTGATCGGCAGCTCGGTCGCGCGGGTGGCGAAATTGCGGGGGGATATCGCCGGGGAGATCGTTGCCAATGCCCGCACGGAGGCGACGCTCGCCCGCGTCACGGAACTGGGCATCGCCGATCGCTGCGAGATCGACCCGGTGCGCGCGGTGGAGGGGGCGGATTGCGTCATCCTCTGCGCGCCGGTCGGCGCCTATGCCGGGCTCGCCGAGCGCATCGGCCCGCATCTGGCGCCCGGCGCGATCCTCACCGATGTCGGCTCCACCAAGCAGTCGGTGATCCGGGACGTGGCGCCCTTCGTGCCGGATCACGTGCATTTCATTCCCGGCCACCCGATGGCGGGCACGGAATTTTCCGGCCCCGATGCCGGATTCGCCGAATTGTTCCAGGGCCGCTGGTGCCTGCTCACCCCCCTGCCCGGCACGGATGAGGATGCGGTGGAGCGGCTGAGCGAGTTCTGGCGGCGCTGCGGCGCCCAGGTGAGCCTGATGGAGCCGGCGCATCACGACCGGGTGGTGGCCATCGTGTCACATCTGCCGCATCTGATCGCCTTCACCATCTGCGGCACGGCGGACGATCTGGCGGACGAGACCCGGCAGGAAGTGCTGCAATTCGCCGCTTCCGG
>DASTAF010000224.1:0-3252 GCA_035713005.1 Acetobacteraceae bacterium | reverse complement strand
AAGCTCGTCGTTCCAGAACACCCGCTCGAAATTGGCCTGAAGGGCGGCGGCCTGGCCATGCAGGCGCCTCGCCTGCTCGAGGCGCCCGAGCAGGCTGGCGATATGGGCCGCGGCGGTTTTCGCGGCGAAGACATAGCCTTGTACCTCCGCCAGGGCGATCGGCCCCTCGGCCAGCCTGCCATCGGCGTGGAAAATGGAATCCTGACTGTCCTTCCAGCCCTGGTTGACCAGCCCGTCCTTCGACTTGCGGCCATACTCGACGAAGCCATCTCCATCGGCGTCGCCATAACGATCGATCCAGCGCAGCGCCGCCTCGATATTCGGCCAGAGCGCGCGGATGGTATCCAGATCATCCGTGCGGGCGAGATAGGCGCCGGCCAGCATGATGAAAAGGGGCGTCGAATCGACCGCGCCATAATAATGGCGGAACGGCACTTCGCCCAGCATGGCCATCTCGCCGTGGCGGACCTCGTGGAGAATTTTGCCCGGCTCGGCATCCGAGGCGGCATCGGTCTCGGTCGCCTGATGGGCGGCGAGATAGCGCAGCACGCCGCGGGTGATGCCGGGATCGAGCCACAGGGTCTGCAGCGCCGTGATCAGCGCGTCGCGCCCGAAGGCGGCGCTGAACCAGGGAATCCCGGCATAGGGATAAGGGCCCTGCGGCGTCTCGGTGACCAGCATGGTGAGATCGGCCTGGGCGCGGCGGATCGCCTCGTTGAAAATTTCGTTATCGGTGGTGATGCCGGGGGAACGCTCGCTGGCCTCGCGCCGGCTTCGCCTCGCCGCCCGCATCGCGGGAAGGAAGGCGAGCTGCGGCGCCGGGGCGGATTCGCCCTCGACGCATCGCATTTCGATGTTGATCACCTGGAGCGCGCCCGGCTCCAGTTCGACATCGAAGCCCGCCCGCGCGGATTCGAGCCTCGCGGGCACGGGATCGAAGCTGAGCACCATGCTGCGCCGGACATCGTCCAGCCCGTCATAGGCGAGGACGATCGTGCCATCCTCGATCCGGGGGGCGCGCATCGTGCCGCGCTTCTCGCGCGTGGTGCCGCGCACCTCGAACAGGTCCACGAAATCGGCGGCGAAGCCGATTTCCAGCATGAACCGCTGCGGGCGTCCGGAGAAATTGCGGATGGCCAGCCGCTCGTGGCAGGCCGCGTGCAGCAGGAATTTCGACCGCCTGATATGGATCTCGCCGTGGTCGAGGCCGGGAAGATCAGGATTGGCGAGATCGCAGGTCAGCATGGCGTTGTCGCCGCTGACGGCGGAGCTCAGCAGCATGGGGCGGGCGCCGTTCAGCGCCAGGCCGAGCCGCGAGAGATAGCGTGTGTCGCGGTAATAAAGCCCCTCCGCGCTGGCCGATCCGCCCGTGGCCGGGCCGCTGATGTCCCCATTATGCCCGAACACGGCAAATTCATCGTCGGATTTCAGGATTCTGGGGCGAAGCTCCGCAAGGGAGGCGGTGGCGGCGATGTAGAATGGGGCGGAATGGGCATCCGGCTCCGTCCGCGCATCGGCATCATCATAGGAAGCGGTATGAAGCGTCTGATCGTTCATGCGGATCTCCTTTCGCCTCAACGTAACGCAGTATTCCGCAGGAATCACCCGTTCAAGTTGATGAAGCTTCCGGCCCGGACGGAAGCGGCCCCCAGAACTGCGCTGCCGCATATTGACCGGAGCGGCCGATTTGGCCATAGGCAGGGCAACCGATCTGTTGAAACCGGATGGCCGGCGGTTGCCGGCTGTTTTTGCGTGGTAAAGGTACTGCTATGACTCGTCGCTGCGAAATTACCGGAACCGGCGTGCTGTCCGGCAACAATGTGAGCCACGCGAACAACAAGACGCGGCGGCGCTTTCTGCCCAACATGCAGGTTTCGGCCGTGCAGTCCGAAGCGCTCGGCACCACCGTGCGGATGCGGGTCACGCCGCGCGGCCTCGCCACCATTGAGCACAAGGGCGGGCTGGATGCGTTCCTGCTCGGCACGCCGGACCGGAAGCTGACCGAGGTGGCGCGGGCGCTGAAGCGCCGCGTCGCGAAGGCCCAGGAAAAGCGCGAGGCGAAGCAGGGCGCCTGAAGAGGCTTGCCGGGCTGGTAATCCCCAGCCCATGATTTCCGCATTGCGGTGCGGCGGCGAAACCCGGTAGAGTCCGAATCGCGGCCGAGACGCGCTACTACCTTGATCGATGGTCCCTTGCGGTCCGGCCGCACCTTGTAGGCCTCCCTCAAACACAGGAGGAGACCCATGTCCGGTCTAGCTTCAGAAATTCAGGAAACATCCGCCAACCCGCTCGACGTGGTCGAACAGGTTGTCGCGGCCAATGAATGGGCGTTCGACCGCCGCAGCGAGAATGAAATGGCCGCCGAGGCTCCCGGCCGCTGGTGCGATTACGGGCTGTATTTCTCCTGGTCGCACGAGATTTCCGTCATGCATTTCTCATGCGCCTTTGACCTGAAAACCCCTGAGCGCCGGCGCGCGGCGCTGTACGAGTTGCTGGCTCGGGCCAATGAAAAGCTCTGGATCGGCCATTTCGGGCTGGACCCGGATGATGGCATGCCGGTTTTCCGCCAGTCCGTGCTGCTGCGCGGCACCGCGGGCGCCTCGGCGGAAAGCGTGGAGGACATGGTGGATATCGCGATCACCGAGTGCGAGCGATTCTTCCCCGCCTTCCAGTTCGTGCTCTGGGGCGGCAAGTCGCCGGACGAGGCGCTGGCCGCCGCCATGCTGGAGTGCGTGGGCGAGGCGTGAGCCGCCCCATGAACAGGCTGCCGCCCTTGCTGCTGCTGGGCGGCGGCAAGATGGGCTCGGCCCTGCTCGCCGGCTGGCGGGAGCGCGGCATCTCGACTGTTCATGTCGTCGATCCCGCCCCCCAGGCCGTGCGGCTTGCCGGAGATGGCGTTTCTGTCGCCGGATCGGCGGCGGAGCTTCCATCCGCCTTCGCTCCGGAAGCCATCGTGCTCGCGGTGAAGCCGCAACTGGCGGCCGAAGCGATCGCGCCGCTCAGGCGGTTTGCCAGCAGCGCGCTGTTCGTCTCGATCATGGCCGGAAAGACCATCGCCTGGCTGACCCGCCAGCTTGGCACCGAGGCCGCCATCCTGCGCGCCATGCCGAACACGCCCGCCGCCGTCCGCCAGGGCGTGACCGTGGCGGTGGCCGGCCCGGCGGTTTCGCCTGCCCAGCGCGAGCTTGGCGAGAGTCTCCTGAAGGCGGTGGGGAGCGTGTTCCTCACCGAGGACGAGGCTTTGCTCGATCC
>DASTAF010000223.1:0-6126 GCA_035713005.1 Acetobacteraceae bacterium | reverse complement strand
CGTCCAGCGCCGCCCGCATGGTGCCGAGCGTGCTGTAATAGATCAGCGCGAAGACGATGGCGGCGGTGACGCAGGCCAAGGCGGCGCCCAGCGCGGCCAGCCGGAAGCCGGTGGTGCGGAACAGGCCGCCCTTCCTTGCCGGAACGGCGTCAGCTGTCATCGCCCAGCCGGTATCCCGCGCCGCGAACCGTCTGCAGCAGCTCCTTCGAATGGCCCCGGTCGATCTTGGCGCGCAGGCGCGAGATATGACTTTCCACCACGGTGGTGCGGGGGTCGAAATGGAAATTCCACACTTCCTCCAGCAGCATGGTGCGGGTGACCACCTGCCCGGCATGGCGCATCAGGTAGTCGAGCAGTTCGTATTCGCGCGGCTTGAGCGGGATCGGCTCGCCGGCGCGGGTGACCTGGCGCGTCATCCGGTCCAGTTCGAGATCGGCGACGCGCAGCACCGTCGCCGCCTTCGGTGCTCCCCGGCGCACCAGCGCCGCCATCCGCGCCGAAAGCTCGGGCAGGGCGAAGGGTTTGACCAGATAATCATCGCCCCCGGCGCGCAGCCCCTCCACCCGCTCGTCCACATCGCCCAGCGCGGTCAGGAACAATACCGGCGTTGCGATGCCGGCGGCGCGCAGCGTGCGGACCAGCCCGAGCCCGTCCAGCCCCGGCAGCATGCGGTCGACGATCAGCAGATCCCAGTTCTCGCCAGCGGCGCGCAGCAATCCCGTCCGGCCGTCGGCGGCGACCTCCACCAGATGTCCTTCCGGCGCAAGCCCGGCGGCGAGCAGCCGCGCCGTGCGGGGATCATCCTCGATGAGCAATATGCGCAGCGATGTCATGCAGGCAGCATGGCGCCGAGAGCCCGAGGGTCAAGCGGCGAAAGGCGGGATTACGAAACGATATAGAGGGAGAAACCCGGTGCCCGCGCCTCAGCCATCGGATTTCGCGGCCATGATCGCATCCCATAGGCCCAGCGGCGTGCAGGGCAGGTCCGGCATCTCGGCGCCGATGGAGCGCAGCGCATCCGCGATGGCATTGGCGGTGGCGCAGAGCGCGCCGGTGGTGCCGGCCTCACCCAGCCCCTTCACCCCGAGCGGGTTGTGCGGCGAGGGCACGGGACGGTCGAGCACGGTGAAATCCGGCAGATCGTCCGCATGGGGCATGGCATAATCCATGAAGCTGCCGGTCAGGGGCTGGCCGGTCTCGTCATAGCGCATCGCCTCGCCGAATACCTCGCCGAAGCCTTGGGCGATGCCGCCATGGATCTGCGCCTCGGCGGCGACGTGGTTGACGATGTTGCCCGCGTCATCCACCGCCACATAGGAAACCAGCGCGGGATGCCCGGTTTCCCGATCAATCTCCACCTCGGCGACATGGCAGCCGGAGGGGAAGCTATGCGAGAAGGGCATGGCGCCGAGCTCGGTGAGCGATCCGCCCAGAGCGGCGAGCGTTTCGGCGAGGCTGGCCACCGCTTCGCCATGCCGGGTGATCATGCCGCCCTCGATGCCGAGTTCCTCGGGCGGGGCATTGGCGCGCAGCCCGGCCTGGCGGAGCAGCCGCGCGCACAGCGCCTCGGCGGCGCTGGCGATGGCATTGCCAGCGCTCTGGGTCGAGCGGGAGGCGATCGACCCCACCCCGGCCAGCCTGCTGCCGGGCAGGCTTGCTTCCAGCACGATATCGGCGGGATCGATGCCGAGACGTTTGGCGGCGATGAAGGCATAGGTCTCGGCGTGGCTCTGCCCGCTGCCGCCGGTGATCGTCTCGATTTGTGCCGTCACCCGGTCCTGATCGATGCCCAGGGTGATGCGCGCCTCGTCCCGGTCCGTGGCGCCGCCGCCGGCAACCTCGGTGAACAAGGCGAGCCCCCGGCCGCGCAGTTTTCCCGCCGAAGCCGAGGCGCCCTGGCGAGCCGCGAACCCGCCCCAGTCCGAGGCGGCGCGCGCGGCATCCAGCAGGCTCGCGTAATCGGCGCTGTCATAGGTGGCGCCCATCGGCGTCCTGTAGGGGAAGGCGCCGGCGGGGATGGCGTTGAGGCGCCGCAACGCGATGGGATCGATGCCGATTGCCGCCGAGGCCCTGTCCACCAGCCTTTCGATCAGCAAGGCGATGTCGGGGCGGCCGGCACCGCGATACGGGCCGAGCGGGCCGGTATTGGTGAAATACTGGGTGAACCTGCCGTGCAGGGCAGCGATGGCATAGGTTCCGCCCAGGGTCTGCATCGGGTTGTGCAGGTTGACGAAGGCGCCGACGGTGGTGACATAGGCGCCGAGATCGGTCTCGTAATGCACGTCGAGCGCGGTGAACCGCCCCTCCCGGTCGAGGGCCAGCCGCCCGGAGAGCCGGGTGCTGCGGCCGTAATGATCGATCAGGAAGGATTCGCTGCGCGTCGCCATCCAGCGCACCGGATGGCCGGTCAGCTTCGCCGCCAGCAGCACCGCCGCGTGTTCCGGATAGGCCGCGCCGCGTGCACCGAAGGCGCCGCCGACATCGGGCAGATCGATCTCGATGGCCTCCGCCGGGGCATTGAGCACGGCGGCGAGATCGGCGCGGATCTCGTTGATCCCCTGATGCTGGGTGATCAGCCGGTAGCGCCCGCCCGCCGCGTCATAGCGGCCCAGCGCGCCGCGCGGCTCCATCGGGTTCGGGGCCAGCTTCGGCAGTTCGATGCGGTCCTCGATCACCCGCGCGGCCTCCGCAAGCGCCGCCCGCACCCGGGCGGCGTCGCCGGCGCTGTAATCGAAGGCGAGGTTGCCGGGCGCATCCTCGTGCAGAATGGGCGCGCCCTTGGCTTTCGCCGCGTCCAGCCCGATCACCGGCGGCAGGATCGCATAGTCCACGTTGATCGCCTCGGCGGCATCCTCCGCCGCCGCGCGGGAGGTGGCGACGACGCAGGCCACCGGCTCGCCGACATGGCGAACCCGCTCCCCCGCGAGCACCGGGCGGAAGGGCGCGACCAGCCCTTCGCCACGCTTGTTCCGGTAGCGCATGAGGGCGCGGAAATTGCCGAAGCCTGCCTCCCGGCAGTCCGCCGCCGTCAGCACGCGTACCACGCCCGGCATTGCCTCCGCCACCGCGCAGTCCATCGCCTCGATCCGCGCATGGGCATGGGGCGAGCGCAGGAACACCGCGTGCAACGCGCCTTCGGCATCGAGATCGGCCAAATAGCGTCCAGCGCCGGTGACGAAGCGGGTGCGGTCGCGGTCGGACTGGGTGGGGCGGCTTCGCGGAGTGGCGTCAGGCATTCTGGGAGACCGCCAGCACCGGCTTGCCGGCTTCCTCGGCGTCGATCGATTCCAGTCCGCGCCGGCTGGTTTCCACGCCGAGCGTCAGCACGGCGATGATCAGCGCCGCTAGCAGCCCGGTCATCAGGGCGAGCACGCCGCCCACTCCGTAAAGCCTGAACAGATGGATGACCAGGAACGGCGTGAGGATGGTGGCGCCCCGGCCGAACGTGTTGCAGATGCCGGAGGCGCGCAGGCGGATCTCGGTCGGGAACAACTCCGGGATGTAGATGCCGAACAGCATCGCGACCAGCACGTAGATGGGCACGGTGAGGGCGAAGCCGACCACCGGCAGGAATACCGGGTCGTGCACGAAGGGATAGATCGAGCCGAACACTATGGCGAAGACCGAGGATGTCACGATCACCGGGCGCCGCCCCCAGCGATCTGCCGTGAAGGCCCCGATCAGCGAGCCGACGGGCGCGCCCAGCGCCATCAGCAGCGCATAGCCGAAACTGGTGGCGACACTGAGCCCCTGCTTGACCATGAAGGTCGGCAGCCAGGTGATGAAGCCATAGATCAGCGTGTTGATGACGATGAGCGCGATGCAGCCGAGCACCAGCCGTCCGAACAGCGGCGCCCTGAACAGGGTGCCCAGCGTCGCCTGCGGGACCAGCGGCGCCGCCACCGCCTGCGGCAGCGGCCCGGCTTTGGCCGATTCCGCCTCGATGCTGATCAGCAGCGCCTCGGCCTCCTGCACCCGTCCCTTCGTCTCCAGCCAGCGCGGCGATTCCGGCAGGCTCTTGCGCAGGCGCCAGACGAACAGCGCGCCGATGCCGCCCAGCACGAACATGATCCGCCAGCCGAAATGCGGTACCAGCCCGTAGCCCAGCAGAGCGGCGGCGGGCAGACCGGTGACCACGATCACCGCCATCAGGCCGAGCCAGCGTCCGCGGATGCGCGGGGGGACGAATTCGGTGAGGGTCGAGTAGCCGACCACGTTTTCCGCCCCGAGCCCGAAGCCCATGACGAAGCGCAAGCCGATCAGCACGCTCATCGAAGGGGCTATCGAAGCGAGCAGGGAGGCGATGCCGAAGATCGCCAGATTCGATTGGTAGGTGAAGCGGCGGCCGAAGCGGTCGCCCAGGAAGCCGGTCAGCAGCGAGCCCAGCATCATCCCGACAAAGGTGGCGGAAACGAAGGCCGCGCCTTGGCCGATGGTCGCGAAATGGCTCTTGATGGTGGCTCCCAGCACGATCGCGGCGATGTAGATGTCGAAGCCGTCGAAAAACATGCCGATGCCGATCAGGGTGATGATCCGGCGGTGAAATGACGAGATCGGCAGCCGGTCGAGCCTGGAACCGGCGTCCACGCCCAGCAATGTAGCACTCATTCCCGTTTTCCCCTGGTCTTTTGTCCTGGTTGCTGAATCGTCGCATCGCTCTCCGCCCGGCGCTTCAGGGCGGGCAGCACCCGCGCCTCGGCGGCGATGACATGGGCGCGCAGAAGCCGCGCCGCCCTGCTGCCGTCCCGTGCCTGGAGCGCATCGATAATGGCGGCATGCTCCGCGACCAGCTGGTCCGGCTGGCGGCCCTTTATGCTGTCCAGGCTGATGCGCACCAGCCGGTCGGCCTGCTCGATCAGCGACATCGCGCTGGCGGCAAGGCGGCGGTTGCGGGCCAGCCCGGCCAGGGCGCAGTGGAATTCACGATTATAGTCGATGAAGCTGGCGGGATCGTTCCAGTGCGAGAAGCGCGAGAGGGAGGCAAGATCGGCGTCGCCCGCATGCCGCGCCGCCTCGCGCGCTGCCTCCGGCTCCAGCAGGCGGCGGAGGCGGAACAGGTCGCGCGCATCCTCCAGGGAAACAGCGTTCACCCGGTAGCCCTGGCGGGGAAGGATCATCACCAGTCCTTCGCCCTCCAGGCGAAGCAGCGCATCGCGCACCGGGGAACGGCTCACGCCGTGGCGCGCCGTCATCTCCTGCTCGCGAAGCTCGGTGCCGGGCGGCAGCCGGCAGGCGATGATGTCCGCTTTCAGCTCCTCGTAGATGTTCCTGCGCAGCAGCATGAAGCCCCGGGCAAATCTTGCATTTGATGTGTCGTGATATATCAGGCAATAGAACAGCTTTGCGGGATCATCGTCAATGGACAATGCCAGACTCGCCGGGATGAGCCTGTCGGTCGCGGGGGAGGGGCCGCCCATCCTGCTGCTGCACTCGCTGCTCGCGGATGCGGGAAGCCTCAAGCCGCTGGCGGAGCGGCTTCTGCCTTCGATGCGGGTGATCATCCCGGATCTGCCCGGCTTCGGCGGCTCGCCTCCGGTTGGGGGAGGGCTGGCCGAGATCGCTGGCGAGGTGGTCCATGCGCTCGGCACGCTGGGCCTGGACAGGGTGCCGGTGGTGCTAGGCAACGGTTTCGGCAGCTTCGTCGCTCTGCGGCTGGCGCTCGATCACCCGGCCTTCGCCGGGCGGCTGATCCTGGCCGGCACGGGGGCGGGATTTTCCGAGGCCGGAAAGGCGGCGTTCAGGGCGATGCGCGAGGCCGCAACGCGCGGCGGGCTGGAAGCCATTGCCGATGTGGCGATGCGCCGGCTGTTCAGCCCGGAATTCCAGGCGGAAAATCCCCGTCTCCTCGCCGAGCGCCGCGCCGCCTTCCTGGCCACTGATCCGGCCATGTTCACCGAGGCCTGCACGGCGCTGGAAGAGCTCGATCTGCGGCCGGAACTCGCCCGGCTGACCCTACCGGTGTTGGTGGTGGCGGGATCGCTCGACGAGGCGACCCCGCCGGCCATGGCGCGCGAACTGGTCTCGCTGCTTCCCGATGCGCGGCTGGCGGTGCTGGACGGCCTGGCCCATGTCCCGCAATTGCAGGCGCCGGATGAGTTCCTCGCCGCAATCGGGGAATTCATCCGG
>DASTAF010000222.1:0-2183 GCA_035713005.1 Acetobacteraceae bacterium | reverse complement strand
GGGCTTGCGGATCATGAAACCGGCATTGCAGACCAGTCCGTCCAGCCGCGCCTCCTGCTCGCGGATGCCTTTGATCAGCGCCAGCACATCCTCTTCCCGCGATACGTCGCAGCGGACGAGCCGCACGCCCTCGGGAGCCTTCGCGCCCTCGATATCGCGGTCCGCGGCGATCACCTTGTCTCCGCCCGCCGCTAGCCTTGCCGCGATGGCGGCGCCGATCCCCCGCGCGCCGCCCGAGATCAGGATCACCCGGTTCAGGAGACCGGCTCCATCGAGGATTTGAGCTGCCCGCAGGCGGCGAGAATATCCTGGCCGCGCGGCTGCCGCACTGGCGAGGCATAGCCCGCATTGGTCACGATTTCGGCGAAGCGGCGGATCGCCTGCGGCGTCGATGTCTCGAAGCGCGAGCCGGGCCAGGGGTTGAAGGGAATCAAGTTCACCTTCGCCGGCATGCCGGCGATCAGCCGCACCAGCTCGCGCGCATCCGCCTCGCTATCGTTCACGTCCTTGAGCATGATGTACTCGAAAGTGATCCGCCGGGCGTTGGAGGCGCCAGGATAGCGTCGGCAGGCGGCGAGCAGCTCCGCGATCGGGTATTTCCGGTTCAGCGGCACCAGCTCGTCCCGCACATCGTCCCGCACCGCATGCAGCGAGACCGCGAGATTGACGCCGAGTTCCGCCCCGCACCGGTCCATCATCGGCACCACGCCGGAGGTGGAAAGGGTGATCCGCCGGCGGGACAGGGCGATGCCCTCGCCATCCATCACGATCTTCATCGCCCGCGCCACGTTCTCGTAATTGTAGAGCGGCTCGCCCATGCCCATCAGCACGATGTTGGAGAGCAGGCGCGGCGCCTCGCCCTTCGGGCTGGGCCATTCGCCATAGGCATCGCGCATCGCCATGAATTGCAGCACGATCTCCGCCGCCGAGAGGTTGCGCGCCAGGCGCTGCGTGCCGGTATGGCAGAAGCGGCAGGAAAGCGTGCAGCCCACCTGCGAGGAGATGCAGACTGAGCCGCGATCCTCCACCGGATCGGGAATATAGACCGTCTCCACTGCCTGCGCATCGCGGAAGCGGAACAGCATTTTCCGGGTCTGATCGCGGCTCAGCTCATCCGCCGCGATCTCGGGCCGGCCGATCACGAAATGCTCGGCGAGCTTCTGCTGCAGTGGCTTCGCGATGCTCGACATGACGCTGAAATCGCGCGCGCCCTGGTGATAGATCCAGTGCCAGAGCTGCTTGGCCCGGAACGGCGCCTCGCCCACCGAGGCCACGGCCTCGGTCAGTTCCTCGCGGGAGGCGCCCGCGAGATCCCGCCGCCCGTCCGGCAGCACCGCCTCAGGCGGGGCAAATGCCGCCGCCTTGGCGAGAATCCGCGCGCGGGCGGCTTCGTCCAGGGCGAAACCCTCCGGCATGGCTATTTCTTCTTCGAGGGTTTCTTGGAGGAGGACGCCTTCGTCGCCTTCGCCTGCGGGCAGGCCTTCTGGATCGCCGTGTAGGCATCGGAGAAGCCGGTGAGGCTGAACGTGTCGGTCACGGTCTTGCCGTCGGGCGTGGGAGAGGTGGCGGTGGCGTTCGAGCCGCCGAGGAAGGCCTTGGTGGTGGCGTTGCCGTGCAGGGCATAGGCGGTATCGCCCTTGGTGAAGAAGGGCAGGGTCTGGCCGCCCACTTTCACGGTCGGCTTCGCGTCCTTCGCGTAGTTCACCCCCTGGGAGACCGAAATCTCGTCCGGGTCGCCGGCGCGCTCAGTCACCGTCAGCATGGCCGGTGCCGCCTTGCTGCCCTTTGCGGCAGGCGCGGTGGTGAAGGCGTAGCAGGCCTCGCTGGCGCCGGTGCCGTAGGTGGCGGCGGTCCATTTCTGGAAGATGCCGAGGGATTTCGGCTGGGTGGCGCCGAAGGCGAGGGCTGGAGCAGTCAGGGCCACGAGCAGGGCAAGGGGAATTCGCTGGTTCATGGCATGGAAATACGCCTGCCCCCGCATGATCGCAAGCATCTCTCCCGCCGGCTCAACGGTGCGATCCGAAGGCGCTTGCGCCGGCACCGGCTCGAAGGCACCATGCGGCATCAACCAGACCGGCGGGAGCCTCCGACAATGCGTATCAGCGTGATCCAGATGTCCCCCAACGCCGACAAGGCGCAGAACATCGCCCAGGCCAGGGGGCTGATCGAGGGCGCCATCGAGG
>DASTAF010000221.1:0-2612 GCA_035713005.1 Acetobacteraceae bacterium | reverse complement strand
GCGTAGCGCGCCGCGATGCCGATCACGAGCGGCAGCAGCACCATCACCAGCATCTGATGAAAGAGCGCAAAGAAGTTCACCGCGACATATTTATGCGCGAACACGGTGGTGAAGGCGGGGGTCAGGATCGGCGAGAGCAGGGTGTGGATGAAGGTCAGGCTGATCGCCAGCGCCACCGCGCCGTTGGAGAGGAAGGTGAACAGGTTGGAGGTGACGCCGGCCGGCGTGGCGCCATCCAATATGGTGCCGGCGGCGAGCTGCGGCTGATTGGCATAGACGAGATGCGCCGCAATGATGGCGGCCAGCGGCACGGTGATCCATTTGATCACGAAGCCGGCGATCAGCGGCTTCGGCCTTGTGAACACCTGCTTCGTCGCTTCGATGGTGAGCGTCAGGCTCATCATCAGGATGACAGCCGCCAGATAGTAGATGATATACGGCGCCAGGACGACAAAAACATGCGGCGCCACGTAACCGAGTATGCCGCAGACGATGAGCCAGACCGGCATCATCTTGTTGATCAGAAAACTCGCGGTTTTCATGGTTGCTTCTTCCCTTGGTTTCTTATCCAGCCAACTTGTTGGTTACCGTCCCTTCCAGTCCGGCTTGCGCTTGGTCAGGAAGGCGTCCATGCCCTCGCGGAAATCCTCGCTCATGTAGCAGGTGAGAACCAGATCCTCCGCCTCGATGCGCGAGAGCCGGCCGATCCGGTTCAGCGCCTCCTTGGTCACCCGCAGGGTGAGCGGCGCATGCCCCGCCACCGTCTCGGCCAGTTCGGCGGCGCGCGCCATCAGGGCCGCCCGGTCGGGCAGCACTTCCGAGACCAGCCCGATGCGCTCCGCCTCCTCCGCGCCGATCAGCCTGGCGGTAAAGATCAGGTCCTTCACCCGCGCCGGCCCGATCAGCCCGGCGAGCCGGGCGTAATTCTCGATCGACAGGCAGTTGCCGAGGGTGCGGGCGATGGGAAAGCCGAAGCGCGCTCCCGCGCTGGCAAGGCGGAGATCGCAGACGGCGGCGATGGCCGCCCCGCCCCCGGTGCAGGCGCCATTGATGGCGGCGATGGTCGGGATGCGGCAATTCTCCAGCGCCTTCAGCACCCCGTCGATCCGCCGCTCATAGCCGATGGCGTCCTCCGGCGTCCTGAAGGCACGGAACTGGTTGATGTCGGTGCCGGCGGCGAAGGCTGCCTCGCCCGCGCCGGTCAGCACCAGCGCGCGCACCTCGTCCTGCCCGTTCAGCCCGTCGCAGATCGAGGCGATCCGCTCGTACATCGCGAAGGTGAAGGCATTGCGGGCGGCGGGACGGTTGAAGGTGACGTAGCCGACCCGCCCGCGCACCTCGTAGATGATGTCGTTCTGCTCCTGAATCGCGGCGCTCATTCCGCCGCCTCCCGGCGCGGTTCCGCCGCGTCATGCGCGGCGCCCGAGGCCAGCATCGCCTCGACCTCCGTTCCCGTGAAGCCCAGCTCCTCCAGCACCTCGCGCGTATGCTGCCCGTAGACCGGCGCGGGATAGCGCACATTTCCCGGCGTGGCCGAGAATTTCACCGGCAGGCCGAGCGCGCGCGTCCGCCCGGCGACGGCATGATCGGTCTCGACGATCATCCCCCGCGCCTTCACCTGCGGGTCCTCGGCCATCTGCTGCACGCTCAGAACCGGGCCAGCCGGCACGCCGGCGCGGTCCAGCTCCTCGAGCCAGACGGCGGAAGGCTTCCGCTGGAATATCGCCTCCAGCCTCGCCGCGAGTTCGGGAAGATGCTCCATCCGCCCGGCATTGGTGACGAAGCGCGGGTCGGCGGCAATGTCCTCGGCCTTCAGGACCGTGAGAAGCCGGCGCCAGTTGCCATCATTCGCGGCGCCGATGGTGATCGGATCATCGGCGGTGCGGAAGGCCTGATAGGGCGCCATCAGCGGATGGCCGGAGCCGAGCGGGCCGGGGGAGGCGCCGGTCGCGAAGCTGATCGCCGCGTGCCAGTAGAGATAGGTGATGCCGGCCTCCAGCAGTGAGGTATCCACCATCTGCCCCTCGCCGGTCTTGTTGCGATGGTTCAACGCGGCGAGAATTCCCATGGTGGCGAGAATCCCGGCGCTGATATCGGTGATCGGCGGCCCCACCTTCACCGGCGGGCGCCCGGGTCCCTCGCCGGTGATGCTCATCACCCCGCTCATGCCCTGGGCGATCAGGTCGAACCCGCCGCGCTCGGCATAGGGGCCGGTGCGGCCGAAGCCGGAAATGCTGCAATAGATCAGCCCCGGATTGCGCTCGTGCATCGCATCATACCCGAAGCCCAGGCGGTCCAGCGCACCCTTGCGGTAGTTCTCGATCAGCACGTCCGCCTTGTCGATCAGCCGCAGCAGCGCCTCGCGTCCCTGCGCCGATTTCAGGTCGATCGCGATGCCGCGCTTGTTGCGGTTCATCATCATGAAGGCCGCCGATTCCCCGGCAATGGCGGGCGGCACGGAGCGCCTGGTGTCATCGCCGCCCGGAAGCCGCTCCACCTTGATCACCTCGGCGCCCATGTCCGCCAGCATCATGCCGCAGACGGGGCCGGCCATGACATGGGACAGATCGATTACCGTGAGTCCCGCGAGCGGTCCGGTGGGTTTCGCGGCT
>DASTAF010000220.1:0-2298 GCA_035713005.1 Acetobacteraceae bacterium | reverse complement strand
GGCGTTCCGCCCGCCCGGCCCTGCCCGCCACCTGATGCAGCAACTGCACGCTGCGCTCGGCGGCGCGCAGATCGGCCCCGCTCAGGCCGAGATCGGCATCCACCACCCCCACCAGGGTCAGGGCCGGAAAATGCCAGCCCTTGGCGATCATCTGGGTGCCGATGATCAGATCGACCCCGCCCTCGCTGATCGCGTGCGCCGCATCCGCCGCCGCCTGCGGTCCGGTGATGGCATCGCTCGCCATGACCAGGCGGCGCGCCTCGGGGAAAAGCGCCGCCGCCTCCTCCTCGATCCGCTCCACCCCAGGCCCCACCGGCGCGAGGCTTTCCGTCGCGCCGCAGACCGGGCAGGCCATCGGGATCGGCTCCTCATGCCCGCAATGATGGCAGAGCAGCGTGCCGCCCTCCTTCTGATGCCTCGCCCGGTGCTCCACCAGCCAGGCGGTGCAGTTCGGGCAGGCGATGCGATGGCCGCAGGTGCGGCACAGGGTCAGCGGCGCATAGCCCCGGCGGTTGAGAAACAGCATGGCCTGCTCGCCGCGCTCCATCGCGGACCGCACCGCCTCCACCAGCGGCGGCGAGAGGAAGCGCCCCCGTGGCGCCGGCGTCTCCCGCAGATCGAGCGCGACCACCCGCGGCATTCCGGCCCCGCCATGGCGCTCGGTGAGCTCCAGGCGCCGGTAGCGACCGGCCTCGACATTCATCACCGATTCAAGGCTCGGCGTGGCGGAGGAAAGCACGATGGGGCAGGCGGCGATGCGCGCCCGCACCACCGCCATGTCGCGCGCATGGTAGGTGACACCCTCTTCCTGCTTGAAGGCGGTCTCGTGCTCCTCGTCCACCACGATCAGCCCGAGCCGGGTGAAGGGCAGGAACAGGGCGGAGCGGGCGCCGACCACGAAGCCGGCCCGGCCCTCGGCGACCGCGTGCCAGGTCGCCCGCCGCGCCGGGGGCGAGACCTCGGAATGCCAGACCAGGGGCGGGGCGCCGAAGCGGGCGGCGAAACGGTCGATGAACTGGGCGGAAAGGGCGATCTCGGGCAGCAGCGCCAGCACCTGCTTTCCGGCGCGCACCGCCTCGGCGGCGGCTTCCAGATAAACCTCGGTCTTGCCCGAGCCGGTGACGCCATCGAGCAGGGTGACGCCGAAGCCTCCCTCCCGCACCGCCTGGCGCAACTCGGCCGCCGCCGCCGCCTGCTCCCGGGAAAGCGTGGGCCCGGCCCTTTCGGGGTCGAGCGGCGGGGCTCCGCCCATCCGCAGCACCGGCTGGATCAGCCCGGCATTGGCCATGCTCCGGACGACACCGGGCGAGACGCCCGCCGCCGCCGCCAGCTCCGCCGTGCTCGCGGCCGGCAATTCCGGCAGTTTTTCCAGCACCGAAGCCCGGGCCGGGGTGATGCGTGCCGGGGATGGCGCGATGGCCGGCGCCCAGCCATAGGAGGCGGCGGGACGCTCCAGCAAGGCCGGCTTGAAGGCCAGTGCCAGCACCGCGCCGCGCTCGGCCATGGTGTATTGCGCCACCCAGTCGATGAAGCGGCGGAGCCCGTCGGGCAGAGGCGGCGCGTCCAGCTTCGCCGCCACCGGCTTCAGCCGCTTCGCCGGAAAGCCGCCGGGCCTGTCATCCCAGACCACGCCGGAGACGGCGCGGCCGCCAAGCGGCACCCGCACCGGATCACCCGGCGCCAGTTCCATTCCCTCAGGCACCGAATAGTCGAAGGGCCGGTCGAACGGATAGGGCAGCAGGACGGTGACGCGCCGTGCTTCAGGCTTTGACAAATTCGGCAACCGGCGCCGGAACGGCGGCGCGACCCAGCACGCATCCGGCGAGATAGAGCGAGCCGCAGATCAGTACCCTCGCCTTCCGCCCTGCCCGCGCGATATGCCGCAGCGCGCCGGCCACGTCCGGCCCCGGCAGGGCCACGCCCCCCGAGGCGGCGATGATCTGCTCCACCGGCAAGGCGAGATGCTGGTCGGGCTCCGCCACCGCATGGATGCTGGCGGCGCGGGGGATCAGCGGGCGCAGGAACTCCGCGCAATCCTTGGACTGCTTCATGCCGATGACGAGATGGGTCGGCCCCTGCCATTCATCCAGCACCGAGGCGAGGGCCAGGGCGCCGCCAGGATTATGCGCGCCGTCGAGCCAGAGTTCCGATCCCTCTGGCAGCAGATCGAGCCAGGGCGCGCCCAGGCGCTGCAGCCGCCCCGGCCATTCCGCCCGGGCGATGCCCGCCGCGAAAGCCGGAGCCGGGATGGGCAGCCCCGCCGCCCGCAGCGCCGCGATGGCGATGCCGGCATTGTCG
>DASTAF010000219.1:0-2002 GCA_035713005.1 Acetobacteraceae bacterium | reverse complement strand
GGAGAAGGCGGAGCAGGGTTATGCTCATCTTGGGTATAAGTCGCCGCTGCTGGAGCTGACGCGGCAGCAGGCCGGGGCGCTGGAGGCGGCGCTGCCCGATGCGAAGTGCTTCATCGCCATGCGCTGCTGGCATCCTTTCGCAAGCGAGGCGGCGCGGGCGGTGAAGCAATACGATCCGGACCGGATTCTGCTGCTGCCGCTCTATCCGCAGTTTTCCACCACCACCAGCGGCAGCGCCATCGCCGACTGGCACGATGCAGCGGCCCGGGCCGGGCTGGTGAAGCCGACCACCACGATCTGCTGCTTCTATGATGATCCGGCCTATGTCGGGGCGATGGCCGCGCTGGTCCGCCGGGGTATCGCATCCGCCCGCGCGGAACTGCCGCCGGAGGTGCCGCTCCGCCTGCTGTTCTCCGCCCACGGCCTGCCGGAATCCATCATCAAGGCGGGCGATCCCTACCAGCAGGAGGTGGAGGATAGCGCCGCCGCCGTGCTGGCGGCACTCGGCCCGCCCTCGCCGGGCGGTTATCAGGACCATCTCGTCTGCTACCAGTCCCGCGCCACGCCCCAGCAATGGCTGGAACCCTCGACCGATCAGGCCATCGAGCAGGCCGCGAAGGACCGCACCGCCGTCCTCGTCATCCCCATCGCCTTCGTCTCCGACCATATCGAAACCCTGGTCGAACTCGATATCGACTACCGCGAGCTCGCCGCCCACCATCACCTCCCCGGCTATTTCCGCGCCCCCGTCCCCAATGCCGACCCGGCCTTCATCGCCGCCCTCGCTGGCCTCGCCTCCCGCGCCCTCGCCAGCGGGCAGGCCCTGTGCAGCCATCGCGGCAAACGCGCCTGCAATCCCCGCCACGCCGATTGCCCCTGGTCCCGGCATGATGACCGATAGGCAAGGCAAGATCAGGGGTTTCACCCCTGAAACCCCACCAGGAACTAAGTTCCTGGACCTCTTTAGCTTAGGCTTGGGACCGGCGGGGGCTTACGATTTTCATGAGGGCACTGCCCCCGCCGATCCCAAGCCTGAAGTAACGGGGTCCGGGCCTCAGGCCCGGCGGAGTCCAGAGGCAGAGCCTCTGGCCTTGTCTTACCTACCGGTCACTATGAGAGGCCCATGCCATGATTCCGCGTTTGATCATTTTCGACTGTGACGGGGTGTTGATGGACAGCGAGGTGGTATCCTCGCGGGTGGTGGCGGCGGATCTGACGGCGCGGGGGCTTCCGACGACGCCTTCGGAGGCGATGCGGCAATATGTGGGCGTATCGCTGCTGGATATGAAGCCGCGTGTGGAGGCGCGGCTGGGCCATGCGCTGCCGCCGGACTGGTTCGCCGAGATGACGCGCAAGATTGCCGAGGCGATGGAGGAGGGCGTCGAGCCGGTGGAGGGCGCGCGGGAGATACTGGAGCGGCTGAACGCGATGGGGGTGCGGTGGCGCATCGCCTCGAACTCGGCCGATCTGGAGATGGAGGCGAAATTCGGCCGCACCGGGTTCACCGATCTGGTGGCGGGGCGGACGCATAGCGCGCCGCGCCTGTTCGCCTCGGGCGGAAAGCCGAAGCCGGCGCCGGACGTGTTTCTGGATGCGGCGAGGGCGGAGGGTGTCGCGCCGGGTGATTGCGCGGTGGTGGAGGACAGCGTGCCGGGGGTGAAGGGTGCGGTGGCGGCGGGCATGACGGTCATCGGCTTCGATCCGGTGGGGGATGGCGCGCATCTCACCCGCGCCGGGGCGCATCACATCCTGCAGAAGCTGTCCGACCTGCCGTTGCTGCTGCGCCTGGAAGCGGCATGATCGAAGCGGCATGATCCACGCGCTGATCCCCTTCTACCGCTACGAGTTGTTCCTGCACCTCTCCTCGGTGATCGCCTGGATGGCGGCGCTGTTCTACCTGCCGAGGCTCTATGTGTATCACTGCCAGGTGGCGCCGGGGACGGCGGAATCGGCCCGGTTCAAGGTGATGGAGCGCCGCCTGCTGAAGCAGATCGCGACGCCG
>DASTAF010000218.1:0-2925 GCA_035713005.1 Acetobacteraceae bacterium | reverse complement strand
GCGCGGCCTTCGCTTTCGATGATCCCGGCATCGAGCAAGGAGGAGAGCCGGGCGCCATCGGCGGTGGCGGACATGGCAAGGATGCGCAGCTCCGGGCGCAGGGTGCGCTGCAGGTCAAGGACGAGCGCCAGCGCCAGATCGACATCCAGGCTGCGCTCGTGAATCTCGTCGAAGATCACGCAGGCCACGCCGTCCAGCCCCGGATCGGAGAGCAGGCGGCGGGTGAGCAGCCCCTCGGTGATGATCTCGACGCGGGTTGCCGCCGAGACGGCGGATTCGAGCCTGGTACGGAAGCCGATCAGACCGCCTGGAGCCTCGCCCCGCAGGGAAGCGATGCGGGTGGCGGCGGCGCGGGCGGCGAGGCGGCGCGGTTCCAGCATCAGGATGCGCCCACCGCCGCGCCAGGGAGCATCGAGCAGCGCCGTTGGAACGAGGGTGGTCTTGCCCGCGCCGGGCGGGGCGATCAGCACCGCGTTCGGCCTCGCGGCAAGGGCCTCGTTCAAGCGCGGAAGGATGGCGGCGACCGGAAGCGCCGGGGAAAGCTCGTTCATGGCACGCTTATATGAGGCCCGGGCGCCGATGCCATAACCGATCATCTTTGCGTGCAAGGGTTCCGCCCCGGCTCCGCCTGCGCGATAAACGGCTCATGAGAAAATGGCTGCTGCTGGTGGTTCTGTTGCTGGCACCCTGCGCCTCGCGAGCGGCGGAAAGCGGGCGCGTTGTCAGTCCGCGTGACACGGTTTCCCTCGTCTCCGCCGCCCGTGCCGTCGATGGGGACAGGATCAGGCTCGGCCTGTTGTTCCGGCTGGCGCCGGGCTGGCACATCTATTGGAAGGATGCCGGGGATGCGGGGGAGCCGCCGGGGCTCAGGCTCACCGCGCCTAAAGGTGCTAAGGCGGGGGCGTTCTCCTGGCCGGCGCCGAGTTGGATGGTGCAGGGGCCGGTTGGCGATTATGTCGAGACCGGCACGGTGCTGCTGCCCTTCACGATGCGGCTGGCTCATGAACCGAGTACGAAAGGGGTGGAGATCGCCGCCTCCGCCACCTGGCTGGTCTGCAATCCGAAAATCTGCGTTCCAGAACAGGGGCGGTTCACGCTGCATCTGCCGCGCGGGGCGGCAATACCTTCCAGGCAGGCGGGGCTGTTCGCCGAGGCGGCGGCGAAGCTGCCGCGGCCTTCGCCATTCGCGGTGCGAATCGCGCCGGAGGGTACGATGATCGTCTCCGGCAGGGGGCTGGGCCGCGCAAATGTGAAGGCAGCGCATTTTTATCCCGATAATGTGAACGCCATTGCCAATTCGGCGCCGCAGAGGCTGAGCTTCACGCGCGGCGGCTTCCTGCTCCGGCTGAAACCAGCGGGCTGGAAGCCGGGGGCGCCGCTGACCGGCGTGCTGGAGATCATTGATCCTTCCGGCCAGATGCAGGCGCTGACTGTCTCTGCCTCTCCCGCAGGGACGGCGCCGGCGGCGGCTCACCGGGTGCCGCTCACCGCTTTTCTGCTCGGGGCGTTCCTGGGCGGGTTGATCCTGAACCTGATGCCTTGCGTGTTTCCCATCCTGGCGATGAAGGCACTGGCGGTCGCCCGGCTGAGCGTGGCGGATCGGCGGGGCGTGCGTGTCCAGTCCCTCGCCTATGCGGCGGGGGCGGTGGTGGCGATGCTGGCGATCGGCGCGCTGCTGATCGCCCTGCGCGCGGGTGGAGCATCGCTGGGCTGGGGTTTCCAGTTCCAGTCGCCGGTATTCGTCGCGGTGATGGCCTGGCTGGTCTTCGCCATCGGGCTGAATTTCGCCGGGCTGTTCGAGTTCGGCTTCGGCTTTGTCAGTCTCGGCGCCGAAGTCGCGCAGCGGGGCGGCATTCCGGGCAGTTTTGCCACCGGGATGCTGGCGGTGGTGGTGGCGACGCCCTGCACCGCCCCCTTCATGGGCGGAGCGATCGCGGCGGCGCTGGCGGCGCCGGCGCCCGCGGCGCTGGGCATCTTCGCGGCTTTGGGATTCGGGCTGGCGCTGCCCTTCCTGATGATCGGCTTCATTCCTGGCCTTGGCCGCGTTCTGCCGAGGCCGGGCGCCTGGATGCTGGTGCTGCGGCAGTTCCTGGCCTTCCCGATGTTCGGCACCGCCGCCTGGCTGCTCTGGGTGATGACGCAGGAGGCGGGGGCGGATGGCGCGCTGATCCTGGCCGGCGGCGCGGTGCTGATCGCCTTCGGCCTGTGGCTGCTGCGCTTCCAGGGGATGCTGCCGCGCGGGCTGGCGGTGCTCGCGGCCATTGCCCTGATCGGGCTGCTGCCGCGCATCATTCCTGCCCAGGCGGCGGCCCGGTTGAGCCTTCCCGGCGCCGTGCCTTATTCCGCCGCGCGCCTCGCGGCATTGCGGGCGGAGGGCAAGCCGGTGTTCATCGACATGTCGGCGGCCTGGTGCGTCACCTGCCTGGTGAACGAGCGCGTGGCGCTGGAGCCGGCACGGGTGCGCCAGGCTTTCGCGGCAAGGCGTGTAACCTTGATGCTGGGGGACTGGACGCGGCGCAATGCCGCCATCACCCGCTATCTCGCCGCTCATGGGCGGGAAGGCGTGCCGCTCTATGTCTATTATCCGCCTGCTCACGCGGCACCGGAAATCCTGCCGCAGATATTGACGCCGCGCATCGTGCTGCGCGCTCTGGGGAAATAGGCGAAAGAATATTTCGACTCCCACTCTCCGCATAGCTCTCTGTTGCCATGGACGGATTGCCAAACCGGATGATTTCCCCCATTCGGTTCCGCCGTGAAACAGGACCCGGGTTTCGGGGCAGCGAGTGCAGAGGGAGACGAGAGCGATGCGCGTTTATTACGACCGCGATGCCGATGTGAATCTGATCAAGTCGAAGAAGGTGGCCGTGGTCGGCTATGGCAGCCAAGGGCATGCCCATGCGCTGAACCTGAAGGAATCCGGGG
>DASTAF010000217.1:0-12228 GCA_035713005.1 Acetobacteraceae bacterium | reverse complement strand
CGGGCGGATTCCTCCTTCTCCTCCTGCGCCAGGCGCTTCTGCTTCTGCTCCAGCCAGGAGGAATAATTGCCCTCGAACGGATAGCCCCGGCCGCGCTCGATCTCCAGAATCCAGTTGGTCACGTTGTCCAGGAAGTAGCGGTCATGGGTCACGATGATGATGGTGCCGGCATAATTGGCGAGCGTCCGCTCCAGCCATGCCACGCTCTCGGCATCCAGATGGTTGGTCGGCTCGTCGAGCAGCAGCAGGTCGGGCTTCTCCAGCAGCAGGCGGCAGAGGGCGACGCGCCGCCGCTCCCCGCCCGAAAGCCTGGTGACCGGGGATTCGGCCGGCGGACAGCGCAGCGCGTCCAGCGCGATGTCGATCTGGCGGTCGATATCCCAGCCGTTCTCGGCGTCGATCTTCTCCTGCAGGCTCGCCTGCTCGGCGAGCAGGGCGTTCATCTGCTCGTCGTCCATCGGCTCGGCGAAGGCTTCGGAAATGGCGTTGAACCGGTGCAGCGCGGCGAGCAGCGGGCCGAAAGCCTCGGCGACGTTCTCGCCCACCGTCTTTTCCGGGTCGAGCTGCGGCTCCTGCGACAGATAGCCGACGCGCGCGCCTTCCGCCGCCCAGGCCTCGCCGCCGAATTCAGTCTCGATGCCGGCCATGATCTTCAGCAGGGTGGATTTGCCGGCGCCGTTCACGCCCAGCACGCCGATCTTGACGCCGGGCAGGAAGGAAAGGGTGATGCCTTTGAACACTTCCCGGCCGCCAGGATAGACTTTGGTGAGGTCCTTCATCGTGTAGACGTACTGATAGCTGGCCATGTTCTTCCTGATGCGCTGCGTGTCGAGATAATGAGGGAATGCGCCGGGCAGGACTCGAACCTGCGACCAAACCGTTATGAGCGGTCCGCTCTAACCAACTGAGCTACCGGCGCATCATGTAGTCCGGCGCGCCGCACCATAGCGGCAGCGCGTGCGTTGGCAATATGCCCCCATCAGGCTATAGCCGCGCCGATTTTGCAAAGGAACCCAGGCAATGGACATCTCAAAGCTGATCCCAGGCAAGGCGCCGCCCGAGGATATCTTCGTCGTGATCGAGATTCCGCAGAATTCAGCGGTGAAATACGAGGTGGACAAGGAAAGCGGCGCCGTGATGGTGGACCGGTTCCTGTTCACCCCGATGGCCTATCCGGCGGCCTACGGGTTCATTCCCGGCACTCTCGCCGATGACGGCGACCCCGCGGATGCCATGGTGCTGACCCCGATCGGGCTGGTGCCGGGGGCGGTGATCCGCGCCCGGCCGATCGGGCTGCTGCGGATGGAGGACGAGGCCGGGCAGGACGAAAAGATCATCTGCGTGCCGCACGACAAGCTGCATCCGCAATGGAGCAACACCAGGGAGATCATGGAGCTGCCCGAGATCACCCGCGACGCGATCGCCCATTTCTTCACCCATTACAAGGACCTGGAGAAGGGCAAATGGGTGAAGGTGACCGGATGGGAAAACCGCGACGCGGCGCTGGCTGCCATCAATGAAAGCATCGCCAGAGCGGGGAAAGAGGCGAAATAGGCGGCGGCGAAATCGGCAGGAACCCGAAGATCAGTCTCCCCAGCGGCGGGGCCGGCGGTTGTCCGGCCTCGGCCCGATGAAGCGCCGGTAGGCGGCGATCCAGTTCCGCGCCATCATCCGGCGGGCCCGGCGGAGGGTGATCTCGTGCCGGCAGACCAGCCGGGCCATCCGCCCCTCCAGCCGGTCCTTCGCATAGGAGCCCCACTGATCCGGCCCCAGATGCGGCTCCGGCCACAGATTGCGCGGATCGTCCGGCGAGCCGCCCAGGCTGAGCGGGATGAGGTGATCCTCCTCATAGCGCCAGGGGCGGCGGTCCCGGTAGCCATAGGCCAGGATCTGCCGCTTCTTCAGCGGCTCGGTATAGGAAACCGGCGGGCGTACTGTGCGCGTCCAGCCGCGCCTGCAGATGGTGCTCCTGATGTCGAACTGGTTGACGGAGCGGTTGATGGCCCCAGGCGTCATCTCCCGGTCCGGCAGCGGCGATTGCGCCCGCGCCATGCCCGGAAGACTGAGAAACAGAGCAAGCAGAATCCATTTCATGCCGGAAGCTTAAACCCCAGAAGTTAATAAATCATGTCAAAGCGGCGATGCCGGCGCGCAGCCTGTCCATCGCGCGTGCCAGCTTGTCCGGGCTCTGGGCGAAGCAGAGGCGGATATGCCCCTCGCCAGCCTCGCCGAAGGCGATCCCCGGCGCCACCGCCACCTTGTGCTCGCGCACCAGCCTGGCCGCGAAATCGAGGCTGTCGGTCACGCCGTCGATACGGGCGAAGGCGTAGAAGCTGGCATCGGGGATGCGGCAATGCGCACGGTTCAGCCCCGCCAGCCCCTGCCGCACCACCTCCCGACCGGCGCGGCAGAAATCCCGGAAATTGTCCGGAAACACCTCATCCTGCAGCGCCGCCAGCGCCGCCTGCTGCGCGAAGGGGGCGACGGTGGAATGGGTAATCTCGGTAAGCTCGCCGATCGCATCACGCGTCCCCCTCGGCACCACCAGCCAGCCGACGCGGAATCCGGTCATCGCCCAGGTTTTCGACACCGAATTGGCGACGATCACCCGGTCCTCCGGCCCCGCATGATCCAGCACCGAGGGCGCCGCCCGGCTGCCGTCGAAAACCAGCCGGGAATACACCTCGTCCGAGAGCAGCCAGACGCCGTGCCTGCGGCACAGCTCAATAATGGCCTCGATTTCCGCGCCCGAGGCCATCCAGCCGGTCGGATTGTTCGGCGAATTCAGGCAGAAAACCCGCGCCCCCCGCAATGCCGCCTCCAGCCGGTCGAGATCGAGCCGGAACCCGCCCTCGCCATCCTCGTCCAGCGGCAGGCGAACCACCTCGGCGCCGCGGGCCAGGGCGGCGGAGGCGAGATTCGGCCATTCCGGCTCATGCACCACCACCTTGTTCCCCGCCTTCAGGATCGCGGCGAAGGCGATGGTGATCGCCGCCATGCCGGAGGCGGCGACGATGATCCGCTCCTCCGCCACCGGCAGCGCGTGCAGGCCGGTCAGATATTCCGCAATGGCGCTCCGCAGCGCGAGCCGGCCGCGGCTGTCCACGTAGCGCACGTCGCCCGCCCGCACCGCAGCGATCAGCGCCGCCTCGGCAGCCGCCGGCGGCGGGTGATCCGACTCGCCGAAGCACAGAAACTCGACGCTGGGATCGCCGAAGGCCAGCCGCCCGATATCGCCGATCTTCGAGCGCGGAATCGTGTTGATGTCCATGCCGGGCTGTTAGCCGGGATCGCCCGCGTGATCCACCGCCCGGATGAGGCCCCGCTCGGTCGCGATCGCATGCAGGCGCTGGTCGTTCGGCCCCGCCGGCACGCGCGGCATCTCCTGGCAGGCGAAGGCGCAGCCGAGGCGGAAGGCATGGGGCAGGGCGGCGAGCGTCCGGTCGTAATAGCCCGCGCCGTAGCCGAGCCGGTTGCCGGAACGGTCGAAGGCGAGCAGCGGGGTCAGAATGAAATCCGGCACGATGATCTCGCTCGTCGGGTGGAAGGTGCCGAAGGGGCCGGGAACCAGCACGTCCCCCGGCTGCCAGAGCCGGAAGATCAAGGGCCTGCCGCGCTTTCCCGTCTCCGGCAAGGCCAGCCTGTGGCCCCGCGCGGCCAGGATGTTCAGCAGGGGGCGGAGATCGATCTCGCCCTCCAGCGGCCAAAAGCCGGAAACGATGGCGCCCTCCGGGGGCGGGCATTCGCGCAGCACCACGGCGGCGAGTTGCCGAGCGGCGTCACGGTCTTGCGCGCCTCTCGCGGCCAGGGCCGCTTCCCGCGCCCTGCGCTTGGCCAGGATCAGGTCCGGATTGGATGTCATGCTGAAAGAAATTGCCGGAAAAGGTGCGAAGCCGCCTTGGCCGTTGGCGTTGTCATCCTCCCAAAGCCTGCTTGTGCAGGTGGGAGCCGGAATATCGGAACCACGGTCCCGACAGCGCCAGCCCCCGAGGAAGATGCCTATCGGCCTTGGGGATGTCGTGCCTGACGCACCGGGCAGCCTCGCTCCTCTATATTAGGTGTTCGACAGGTCGGCTGCAATCTCTTCCGCGCGCGCGGTGAGGCGGCGCAGCCTTGCGTGGATTTCGCTCGATTGCGGCACGGGCGGCGGCTCGGCGCGCATGGCGTCGATCTCGTTGATCGTGTCGTGCAGCTCGTCCGCCAGCAGCAGGGCGGCCAGCACCAGCAGCCTGCCCTCGCCGGACTGGCCGCCTATGGCCTTGATGCTGTCGATCCGGCGCTCGATCTCCCCCGCCATCTCGATGAGATGGGCTTCCTGCCCGTCCTCGCAGCCCACCGTGTAGGCATAGCCGTTGATGCGGATGGTCACCTGAGCCACGGGCTATTCCTCTCCATTCGCGGCAGCCGGCTCGTCGAGCACGCTGCGCAGCCGGGTGATCATCGCGTCGAGCGCGTTGAGAATCGTCGGATCGACCTGATGGGAGGATTCCATCCCGGCTTGCGCTGGCGGGGCGGGCGCCTTTACATGGGCGGCAATGCGCGAGAGCGCGGCCTCCAGCCGGTCAAGGGTCTCAGCTTCGGTTTCAGGCTCAGTCATGGGCATGCTTATCAGAGATTTTTCCCGGCAAGGGAAGCGGGCGGCAATGCCCGTTCCGGTTAAATTTGTCGCGCGGCGGCAGAATGAAAGAACCCTTTCCGCATGATGCATTACTTTCACACCTACATGGCCCCGCTGATCGCCGCCTATGGCAGCCTGGGCGTGGCGCTGCTGGTGGCGCTGGAAAGCCTCGGCCTGCCGCTTCCGGGCGAGGCGGCGCTGATCTCCGCTGCGATCTATGCCGGGACGACGCACAAGATCGACATCTACATCCTGATCGGCTGCGCGGCGGCGGGCGCGATCCTCGGCGGCGTCGCCGGATACTGGATCGGCCGCAGCGCCGGATACCGGCTGGCCCTGCGCCATGGCGGCCGGATCGGCCTCACCGAGCGGCGGCTCGCGGTCGGGCAATATCTGTTCCAGCGCCATGGCGGCAAGATCCTGTTCCTCGGCCGCTTCGTCGCCATCCTGCGCACCGTCGTCGCCATCCTCGCCGGCATCAACACCATGGACTGGCGGCGCTTCCTCGCCGTCACCGCCGCCGCCGCCATCCTCTGGGCCGGGCTATACGGCGGCGCGGCCTATGTCTTCGGCAAGCAGATCGACCGGATGGCCGGCCCCGCCGGCATCGCCATCATCGCCGTGGTGGTGATCGGGATGGTCGGCGCCTCCTTCCTGCTGCACCGCCACGGCAGGAAGCTGGAGGAGCATGTCGCGAGCCAGAGGCCGCTGGGCAGCAAGTGAGCAAGCAAGTCAGGAGGCAGGCAGGCGGAGCCGCCCGGTCATGACCGGCACGCAGGAGCCGCCGATTCGGACCCTGACGACGCTGCCCGCGCGCTTTTCGGCATCGGCGAGCAGCCGGCTCGGGCGGCCCCTCTCGGCGCCCTGGGCGATGGCGAATTCGAACAGCCCCTCCGGCTCCGCGTCGCGCGCCGCCAGCAGCGCCGCCAGCGCGGCGCCGGCGCTGCCGGTGGCCGGGTCTTCCACCACCCCGTCGAGCGGCGAGAACATGCGCGCATGCAGATCGGCGCCGTCGCGGCGGAACAGCAGCAGCATCTGGCAGCCATGCACCGGCATGTGATGCGCGAAGGCATCGGGGCTTGGTCGCGCGGCGATGACGGCGCGATCCGTGGCGAGCTCGGCGATGACGAAAGGAAGCCCGACCGAGGCGATCACCGGCGCCCCGCGGATATCCGCCGCCGTCAGCCCGGCGCAGGCGGCGGCGATTTCGGGCGAAACCTCCGGCCCGGCCTGCAGCGGCTGCGGCGCGGTCAGCCGGGCGCCGGTCACGGCGGCGCAATCACGCAGGATCTCGATCTCGACCAGCCCGGCGGCTTCCTCGAGGATCACCGAGGCTCCGACCGGCTTGCCGAACAGCGCGCCCAGCCGGGCGGCGGTGAAGCCGGCGCCGATATTCGGATGGCCGGCGAAGGGAATCTCGCCGCCGGGGGTGAAGATGCGGGCGCGGGCGTCATGCCCGGCCTGTCCGGGCGGGAAGAGGAAGATCGTCTCCGAATAGTTGAATTCCCGGGTGATCGCCTGCATGATCTCCGCCGGAAGCCCCTGGCTGTCCAGCACGACCGCGAGCGGATTGCCGCCGAAGGCGCGGTCAGTGAACACGTCCACGGTATGAAATTCGAGTGATGCGGCGTCGGTCATGCCTGGCTCCGTTCGATAATCCGTTTCGATATGATGGAAGGATCGCCGCCCGGCCATGAATGCGCAATCCCTGCTGATCTTCGGCCTCGGCTATTCGGGCCGCGCCGTCGCCGCCATGGCGCGCGACGCGGGCTATGTCGTCACCGGCACGGCGCGCGCCCCGGCCTCCGCGGCGGAACTTCCCGGCGTGGCGCTGGTGGCCTTCGACGAGGCGGAACCGGCTCTCGCCGAGGCCAGCCACGTGCTGATCACCGCCGCGCCGGGCGAGGGCGGATGCCCGGTTCATGCGCGCTATGGAGAGGCGATGCGGGCGCAGGCCGGCCTGCTCTGGATCGGCTATTGCTCGACCACCGGCGTCTATGGCGACCGGCAGGGCGGCGTGGTGACGGAAGCGGACGAACCCGCCCCCGGCTCGGCGCGGGCGCGGCGCCGGGTGGCGGCGGAGAAGGACTGGGCCGGATTCGCCGGGCGATGCGCGGTCGATCTCATCCGGCTGGCCGGAATCTACGGCCCCGGACGCTCGGTTCTCGACGATCTGCGGGCAGGGGAGGCGCGGCGGATCGTCAGGCCGGGGCACAGATTCAGCCGGATTCACCGGGACGATATCGCCATGGGGGTGCTGGCGGCGATGCGCACCGCCGGGCCCGCCGGGCTGCGGGTGCTGAACTTCGCCGATGACGAGCCGGCGCCGAGCGCCGAGGTGATCGAGGCGGCGGCGGAGCTGCTGGGCATCGAGCCGCCGCCCGCGCTGCGCTTCGAGGAGGCCGAGCCGCGCATGAGCGAGATGGCGCGCAGCTTCTGGGCGGAGAACCGCATCGTGGACAATGCCCGCACCAAGGAGATGCTGGGGATCGGCTGGCGTTACCCCAGCTATCGCGAGGGGCTGCGGGCCATACTGGCGGCGGAATCAGCAGCCTAGCCGCCCGGCAAGCTCCTCGACGGACTGGACGGCGAACTCCCAATCCCCATCCGGCCTGGCCCGGTCCCCCGTCGCCTCGCCATACTCGCGCGGGCGGGAGATGAACGCGGCGCGCAGCCCGCAGGCCGAGGCGGCGCGCAGGTCGTCATTATGGGCGGCGGCGAGCATGACCGCGCCGGGATCGAGCCCCAGCAGGTCGCAGGCGCCGAGATAGACCTCCGGGTCCGGCTTGTAGCGGCGGAACAGATCGGCGCCGAACACCACGTCCCAGGGGAAGTTGTTTCGCTTGGCCAGCGATACCTGAAGCGCCAGATGGCCGTTGGAGAGCGGGCCGATGATATGGCGCGCCTTCAGCCTGGCCAGCCCCGGCGCCGCGTCCGGCCAGGCGGCGAGGCGGTGCCACAGGCCGACGAGCGTCTGGCAGTCGTTATTGGTCAGGGCGCCCAGCTCGAAGCGGCGCGCGAGATCGATCAGGGAATCGCGATGCAGATCATCGAGGATGGTCCAGGGGATCGCGCCGCGCCGGACCCGGTTCATCGAGGGGCGATAGGCCCGCCGCCAGCTCTCCGCCACCTCCGCCCAGTCCGCCTTGACGCCGCGCGAGGCGCCGAAGGTGGCAAGTCCGGCGATCAGGCTGCCCCGCCAGTCCACCAGCGTGCCGAACACGTCGAACAATATCGCCCGCGGCGGGCTCACCACCGGCCCCAGAGCAGCAGGGCGACGACGAGGATGATGGCGATGGCCTGCAGCCCCACCCGCCAGCGCATCAGTATGTTCTGCCGCCGGGGGTTCGGGGATTCCGCCGCCATGCCGATCGCGCCCGTCAGCAGCACCGCCACCACGGCGATGAGATCGACCCCGAGCAGGATCAGCAGAAAGACGTGCATGATCCGGTATAGGCCGGGCGGCAAGGATTCGCATAGGGCGCGCGCGGTTGACAGATCGCCCGGCGCGCGATCTTTCGCGGATCATGAACGATTTCCGCCTGTCGCTCCGGGTTTTTCCCGCTCTTGTTCTGCTTCTGGCATCGGTTCTGGCGGCGCAGCCCGCGCGGGCGGCCGCCACCCCGCTCGCCCTGCTCTCCGGCGGCGCCTCCAAAACCACCGCCGCCAAGCCCGCCGCGCAGCCGCTGGATGCGGCGCAGCTTCAGCAGGCGGTGGCGACGCTGCAGAACCCCCAGCAGCGGGCGGCGCTGATCGCGACGCTGGAGGCGATGCAGAAATCCGCCGCCGCCAAGGCGGCCGCCAGGCCGGCGGCGCATCAGGGGATCGGCGAAAGGCTGCTGGAAGGCGTTTCCACCAGGGCGGGCGAGGTCGCCAGCGATGCCGGCGCGGCCTTCAAGAGTGCCACGGATATCTCCCTGGTCTGGCGCTGGATTCTGTTCGTGGCCGCCAATGCCTGGCTGATGAAGGCGCTGCTGCACGCGCTGATCCGGCTGGCGGTGGTGCTGGCCAGCGCGCTGGCGGCGGAATATCTGGTCATCTTCATCCTCTCCCGCCCGCGGACGGCGCTGATCCGCCGCGCCGCGTTCATCTACGACCGCGACCGGTCGGATGCCGCACTGCGCCGAAACGAAACTTCGGAGGCCGGCCTCGCCGATGCCGAGGCGGGAGCCACCGAACCGCCGCCGCGCCGGCGCGTCTCGGTGCGGCGCTTCCTGCTGCGGCTGTGCTTCGGCTTCGCCCATTTCATCCTTTCGGTTCTGCCGCTGCTGGCCTTCGCCGCCATCGGCTTCGTCTGGCTTTCCGCCGGCTGGACCAGCGAGCGCGTCACCCATCTGGTTCTGATCGCGGTGCTGAACGCCTATCTGGTGTGCCGGGGCACGCTGGAGGTCGCCCGCTTCCTGGTGGCGCCCGGCCTGCCTTGCCTCAGGCTGATCGGGATGACCGATCACCGCGCCCGCTGGCTGGTCCGCTGGCTCCGGCGCATCGTGGCGGTGATCGCCTTCGGCTACGCGGCGGTCACCATCGGCGGCCTGTTCGGGCTTTACGCCGCGGCCAGGATGGTGCTGCTCCGGTTCATCGTGCTGGTGGTCCATATCATGCTGGCGATCATGGTCATCCAGGCCCGCCGGCCGGTCGCCGCCGCGATCAGGGGGCGGCGCGGGACGACGGGCTTCATCGCCTCCCTGCGGCGGGGGATCGCCAGCATCTGGCACATCGTGGCGCTGTTCTACGTGCTGGCGCTCTGGATCGCCTGGGTGATCGGCGTGCAGAATGCCTTCTCCACCCTGCTGCGCATCATCGTGGTGTTCATCCTCGGCGTCGCCCTGGCGCGCGGGCTCGCCTTCGCCATCGGCCATGGCATCGAATCCCTCTTCGCGGACGACGTCACCTGGAAGGAGGCGCACCCCACCCTGTACCGGCGCGGGCGCAGCTACATCCCGGCGCTGCATCTCGCCATCGGCTTCGTCGTCGGCCTGGTCGCGCTGCTGATCATCCTGCAGTTCTGGGGCATCGGCGTGCTGGGCTGGCTGCTGGCCACGGTGATCGGCTGGCGCATCCTCACCGCCGCCATCACCATCGGCGTGACGATCGTGGTCGCCCTCATCGCCTGGGAGGCGGCGAACGCGACGCTCGACGCCCGGATCGACCGGCTGGTCGCCATCGGCCGGATCGGGCGCGCGGCGCGGATGCGCACCCTGCTGCCCATGCTGCGCACCACGCTGCTGGTGATCATCCTGGTCATCGCCGGGCTGACGATCCTCAGCGCCATCGGCGTGAACGTCACCCTGCTGCTCGGCGGCCTGTCGATCTTCGGCCTCGCCGTCGGCTTCGGCTCGCAGAAGCTGGTGCAGGACGTGATCAACGGGCTGTTCCTGCTGATGGAGGACGCCATGCAGGTGGGAGACTGGATCACCGTCGGCGGCATCAGCGGCAGCGTCGAGCGCCTGTCGATCCGCAACATCCGGCTGCGCGGCGGCGATGGCTCGCTCAACATCGTCCCCTTCAGCTCGGTCACCACCGTGGTCAACACCTCGCGCGACATCGGCTACGCCCCGATCAACATCGGCGTCGGCTACAAGGAGGATGTCGATCGCGTGCAGAAGGTGCTGCAGGAGATTTTCGACAGCATGAAGGCGGAGCCGGAATGGGCGGCGCAGATCACCGGCGATTTCGAGCTCTGGGGGCTCGATCAGTTCGGCGCCTCCTCGCTGGTGATCGCCGGCCGCATCAAAACCCCCGCCGGCAAGCAATACGGGGTGAAGCGCGAGTTCAACCGCCGGGTGAAAATCCGCTTCGACGCGGAGGGGATTGAATTGCCCTATAACTATCAGAAGATCACCATCGATCCGGACGAATTCCGGGAAGCCTTCCGGCCTCTGGAACCGGCGCCCCGGAAAGCCCGGGCGGCGATTGCCGGGCCGGTTTCCGAGGATGGGGTGGCCAGATGAACGCGGCATTGGAAGCGGATATGGTGCGGGCGCGGATGGAGCGCGCGGGCTTCGCCTTCCTGGAAGGGCGGGAGATGCGCGGCCTGCTACCGGATGCGGCGGTGGAGGATGCCGCTTGGCAAGCCTTCGCCGGAAGCTGGGAGGACATGCCGCTCGATGAATACATGGCCGATGGCGGGCGCTACCGCCGCCGCCGCTTCGGCGTGTTCGAGGCATCGCCGGGGGGCGGCATCGCCCGCGCCCCGCATCAGCCGCATTACCAGAGCCGGGACTACAACCAGTTGAACGGCGGCATCGAGCGCTGGTTCGAGCCGATCCCCGGCGCGGTGGCGGAGGGCGCGACCTTCCAGGCCCTGCTCGGCTTCACCCGCGCCCTGTTCGACTCCCTGGGCGCCGCCGCCCGCTGGCATGTCGAGGCGCATCAGTTCCGCATCGAGGCCGGGCCGGATGCCGCCGGCCAGCCCACCCCGGAGGGAATGCACCGGGACGGGGTGGATTACGTGCTGGTCCTGCTGGTGCGCCGGGAGAACATCGCCCAGGGCACCACCACCATCCACGATGACGGCCGCCGCCTGCTCGGCAGCTTCACCCTGAGCGAGAGGCTGGATTCCGCCCTGGTCGACGACCGGCGGGTGTTCCATGGCGTCACCCCGGTGGTGCCGGCGGATGCGAGCCGTCCCGCCTTCCGGGACGTGCTGGTGCTGACCTACCGGCGCATCTGAGCGGTGACCTCCCTCGGGCTGATGGCCGTCCTGCTCACGCTCGCGGCGGCGTTCGGCTTCGTCAACCGCTTCTCCTTCCGCCTGCCCAACACCATCGGCGTGCTGGTCATCGCGCTGATCGTCTCGCTCGCCGCCATATTCGCCGCCTGGCTGATGCCGGCTTTGCATCTGCGGCAGATGCCGCGGAATCTGCTGGGCGCGGTGAACCTCCCCTCGGCGCTGATGAACGGCGCGCTGAGCTTCCTGCTCTTCGCCGGCAGCATGCACGTGGATCTCGACGAGCTATGGGGCAGCAAATGGAGCGTGCTGGCCCTGGTGACGGCGGGGGTGCTGATCGCGGTGGCGCTGCTCACCCTCGGGCTGTGGTTCGTGTTCCGCATCGTCGGCCGGCCGGTGCCCTTCGCCTGGTGCATGGTGCTGGGCACGATCCTGGCGCCGACCGATCCGGTCTCGGTGGTCGGGCTGCTCAAGCGCCTCGGCCTGCCGCCGAGGCTGCAGGCGATCTTCGCCGGAGAGAGCCTGCTGAACGACGGCGTCGCGGTGGTGGTGTTCGGCGTCGCCCTCGGCATCGCGACCGGCCGGGGCGACGTGCTGAACACCACCGGCATCGCCACCATCTTTCTCACCCAGGCGGTGGGGGGCGGCCTGCTGGGCTTCTTCACCGGCTGGATCGCGCTGATGATGATGCGGCGCGTGGATGAATACAATCTGGAGCTGACCATCTCGCTCGCCCTTGCCTCCGGCACCTACAGCCTCGCCAACGCGCTCCACATGTCGGGCCCGATCGCGGTGGTGGCGGCGGGGCTGGGCATGGCGGGCAGGCGGGGCCAGAGCGCGATGAGCGAGACCACCCAGGCCCATGTGCTGCCCTTCTGGTCGCTGATCGACGAGCTGCTCAACACGATCCTGTTCCTGCTGATCGGCTTCGAGATCTTCG
>DASTAF010000216.1:0-3515 GCA_035713005.1 Acetobacteraceae bacterium | reverse complement strand
GGCGCGGGACATTCCGCGCATCCGCCGGGCAACCGACCTGCCCATCGCGGTGGGCTTCGGCGTGCGGACGCCCGAGCAGGCGGCGATTGTCGCCCGATATGCCGATGCGGCGGTGGTCGCCTCGGCGCTGATCGACCGGCTGGCCAGCGGGCTGAATGAGGAAGGGCAAGCCTCGCCCGGCGCCGTCGACGCAGTGCTGGACGATGTGGCGGCGCTGGCGGCGGGAATCCGGAAAAGCATGCCAAGCAAAACTCGCTCAAGTTAAAATTTTCGTAATCCAGTTTTCTTACTCTCCGACCGCGCAATCCAGCGTGAGCACCTGATCGGAGATTAAGAATGCGACTTTCTGCTGTTTTATGCCTGCCAATCCTGGCGCTGGCAGGCTGTGCCTCGATCGTCGATGGAACGAAACAGACCGTATCCGTACAGACATTGTCTAATGGCACGTCTATCAGCGATGCCCAATGCATGCTGAAAAGCAACAAGGGCACCTGGTTCACGAATACTCCGGGCACGGTTACGGTCCATCGCAGTTTCGATGCCCTGCACGTGACCTGCACCAAGCCCGGCTATCAGTCAGGCTTGGCAACAGTCGCTTCCTCCACCAAGGGCATGGCCTTCGGGAATATCCTGTTTGGAGGCGTAATCGGCGCAGGCGTGGATATGGCGTCGGGCGCCGCCTATGATTATCCGAACCTGATCACCGTTCCGATGACGCAGGTTCCTGCAAGCACCGCAGTTTCAGGCAACTCCCCCGCGGCAGGCGCTGAAACCCGCCCGGTGACCTGAACCAGAGTCGCCGGCTCGGCTTGAGGGGCGATAGGCTCAGCCTGTTCGCGCCTCAAGCATCCGCGCCGACTGGAAAATAAAGACACAGGTTGTTAATTAATTTTCTTTAAGCACATCATCAGTCCAGTCAATCTTGCGGTCTCTTCTTGTGATTTCAATCTGCCGATGAGGCTGTTCTCGCCAATCCAGCGCGGAATGAAGCCAGGAACTGAGAGGAACCCAGATGAAAACCAGAATGAAAACCATCGTGTTGACTGGAGCCGCCTTTCTGATCAGCAGCGGAATGGCTTTCGCCGCGACATCGTCCGGCTCGAACAGTGGCGGATCGGGAAATAGTGGAAGCAGCAGCGCCTCCAGCATAAACGGCACCAGCCCGGGCGGCAAAAGCAAGACCGGCATGGGCGTGCCCGCCGCCGTGGGCAGCAGCGGTGCCACCGGAGGCGGCAAGTCCGGCAGTTCGGCGGGAGCCGGCAACAGCAGCGGGAGCACGAGCGGCACCGCAGGCAAGAAGAGTTCGTCCACCGCGAACGTGCCCGCCGCCGTGGGCAGCAGCGGCGCCACCGGAAGCGGCAAATCCGGCAATGGCACCTGATTCAGCCTAATTTGCCTGAAGAAACCGGCTTGAAGCGCGGCTGATTGCCGCACCGCGCTTCAAGCAGTACGGCCAGGATCGCTCGCGGATATTGCCGCCGATGCCTTACGCGACTTCGGACAAAGGCGCGGCAACTTCCTCTAGCGGCACCCGCGCGGCATTGACGCCGATTGCAAGCTCGAAGAATGCGGCGATGACCATCAGGGCGCCGCCGAGCAGATAGCCGTACAGCACGTTCACCCGGGCTCCGCTGCCGATCAACGCGCCGAACAGCGCCGGGCCGACGATGCCGCCGATGCCGGTGCCGAAGGCGTAGAAAATGGCGATGGCGATGGCCCGCACTTCCAGCGGAAAACTTTCCCCCACGGTGAGATAAGCGGAACTGGCGGCGGCGGAGGCGAAGAAAAAGATGATGGTCCAGGCGATTGTCTGATCCACCGCATCGAGCGCCCCGCTTGCAAAAAGGAAGCCGGTGATCGCCATCAGAATCCCTGAAAGTGCATAGGTGGCGCTGATCATGGTCTTGCGGCCGAGCGTGTCGAAGAGCCGGCCCAGGATGAGCGGCCCGGCGAAATTGCCGAGGGCAAAGGGCAGGATGAACAGGCCGATCCGGCCCACGGCGACGTGGTAGAATTTGGTCAGAACCATCGCGTAGGTGAAGAAAATGGCGTTGTAGCAGAAGGCCTGCGCCGTCATCAGCGCCACGCCGAGCACGGTGCGGCTCCGGTAGCGGCCGAACAGCGCCTTCAGGCCGGGCCCGAACCAGGAATGAATGTCGGTGCGGAGCCTGATCCGCCTGAGCTGGTGGCGCGGCGCGCGGACATCGGCGCTTTCCGCCACCCGGGCCTCCACCTCGGAGACGATTTCCTCTGCCTTTTCGGGATAGCCATGGGTCATCAGCCAGCGCGGCGATTCGGGAATCCAGCGGCGCAGGAACAGCACGATGATGGCGATGGCGCCGCCGATGATGAAGGCGGCCCGCCAGCCATATTCAGGGGCGATCACGTGCGGATCGAGCGCCACCAGCGACCCGATGGCGCCCAGCGCGCCGCCGATCCAGTAGCTGCCGTTGATGACGAGATCGGTGAAGCCGCGCATCCGCGCCGGGATCAGCTCCTGGATCGCCGAATTCACCGCGGCATATTCCCCGCCGATGCCGGTGCCGGTGATGAAGCGGAAGGCCAGCAGGGAGCCGAAGCTCCAGGAAAAGCCGGAGGCGATGGTGGCCAGCAGATAGACCAGCAGGGTGATGGTGAAGAGGCGCTTGCGGCCCAGCCGGTCGGTCAGCCAGCCGAAGAAGAGCGCGCCGAGCACGGCGCCGGCGACATAGGCGCTGCCGAGCAGCCCAACCTGGGTGCTGGAGAGCTGCATCTCCGGGCTTCTGGCGATGGCGCCGGAAAGCGAGCCGACCATGGTGACTTCCAGCCCATCGAGAATCCAGGTGATGCCGAGCGCCGCCACCACCAGCCTGTGAAAGCGCGACCAGGGCAGCCGGTCCAGCCGGGCCGGGATGTCGGTTTCATAGACGTTGGCGGCGACCTCGCCCATCACCCTCACACATTGAAGCGGAACAGCAGCACGTCCCCATCCTGCACGACGTAATCCCGCCCTTCAACCCGCAGGCGGCCGGCTTCACGGGCACCGGACTCGCCATTGCCGGCAACGTAATCGTCATAGGCTATGGCTTCGCAGGCGATGAAGCCGCGTTCGAAATCACCATGGATGACGCCCGCCGCCTGCGGCGCCTTCGTCCCGCGCGTGATGGTCCAGGCGCGGCTCTCCTTGGGGCCGGCGGTGAAATAGGTGATCAGCCCGAGCAGGCCGTAGCCGGCGCGGATGACGCGATCGAGCCCGCTATCGGCAAGGCCGATTCCCTCGAGGAATTCCGCCCGCTCCTCCGGCGGCAGTTGCGCCACCTCCGCCTCGATGGCGGCGGAAACCACCACCGAGGCGGCGCCCTCGGCCTCCGCGCGGGCCGCGACGGCCTGGCTGCGCGCATTCCCGGTTGCCGCCTCGTCCTCGCCGACATTGCACACGTAAAGGACAGGCTTGGCGGTGAGCAGGTTGAGGCGGCGCACCGCCTCATCCTCGCCGGGTGGAATGGCGGCGCGGACCGGCTTTCCCGCCTCCAGCG
>DASTAF010000215.1:0-3332 GCA_035713005.1 Acetobacteraceae bacterium | reverse complement strand
GGCCTCGCGGCGCGCGAGGCGGTTCCCGGCCTGCTGGCGGGCTTCGACATCGCGCTGCAGCCGCGCTCGGTCGATTACGCATCGCCGCTGAAACTGTTCGAGTACATGGCGGCGGGATGCGCCATCGTCGCGCCGGATCAGCCGAACATCCGGGAAATCCTCACCCACGGGCGGACCGCCCTGCTCTTCGACCCCGACGAGCCGGGCGCGCTCTGGCAGGCGGTGGCGCGGCTGGCGGACGATGCCGAATTGCGGGAGCGGCTCGGCCGGGCGGCGCGGGCGGAGATCGAGGCGCGGGACCTCACCTGGGACGGCAATGCGCGGCGGGTAGCGGAATGGGCGGCGGATGTCAGTCGCTGACCTTGGTGTGACTGACCCTGCCCGGCCCGACCAGCGGTGTCCCGCCGCCATGCAGCGCGCTGTCCTTGATCAGGACCGGCACCTTGGTTTCGTTACGCACGAAAGCGGTGTCATCCCCGGTGTCGTTGGTGAAGGTAACGTGCGAGATCTCCACCCGCGCGTGGGCGGGCGCGTTTCCTTCCTCGCCGATGCTGATCGCGGTGGCGGAGTTGGAGGAAAGCACCCCCTTCTCCAGCCGGTCGTCCCGCATCAGCAGATTGCCGCCATTCGGCAGATCGACCAGATAGCTGGAGGTTCCGCGCTCGCCGTCCATGATCCTGTCGTGAATGATCACCGTGCTGGCGGCGCGCGACTTGATGGCATGGCCGGTGCGGATGTCGCGGAAGACCGAATCCCGCACGATCACCTTCCGGATCGGGCCGATATAGATGCCGTGCGCGCAGGCATGGACGCAGGCGCCATCATGGGTGAAGCGGCTGCCGGTGATGGTGATGACCGCATCGGGCATCTTGGCCGCCAGTATCCCATCCTGATCATGGGTGAAGGTGACATGATCGACCGTCAGGCTGCCGCCTTCGGCGCGCACCCCGGCGCCGTTGCCATCCGGATCGACCGCGCCGGACAGGGTCAGGTCGCGCAGAATGTCGTGATCCCCGTTCACCACCAGGATCGCCTTCCCCTGGCAGACCTTGCCGGTCATCACCACGCCCGGCTTCTCCCCCTCGACGGTAAGATCGGGGGCGTTCAGCACGGCGCATTGGTGATAGGTGCCGGGCGCGATCTTCACCACGTCGCCCGCCCTGGCGCTGGCGATCGCGGCGGCGGGATCGGGATAGGCCTGCCCCGGCCCGGCCGTCAGCGTTCTGGCGAAGGCCGGCGCGGCGGCGGCGAGCAGCAGACAGACGATTGCGGCGAGCCTTGTCATCATCATCAGCCTCTTTCCATGGCGGCCCAGGCATGAATCCAGAAAGCGCGCAGCAAGGCAAACTGGTTCTCCACGTCTTCCCCAGCTTCGCGGCGGGGGGGGCGCAGATGCGCTTCGTCACCCTCGCCAACCGGCTGGGGCGCGAGTTCCGCCATGCCATCGTGGCATTGGACGGCGATACTAGTTGCGCCGGCCGGCTCGACCCCCGGCTCGATGTCGGTTTTCCGGAGGCGCGGACCGAGCGCGGAAGGATTTTCGGCAATCTGCCCCGTATTCATGGCTTCCTGCGCGCGCTGCGGCCTGATCTGCTGGTCACCAGCAACTGGGGTTCGATCGAGTGGGCGATGGCAAATCACCTGCCGCGCATCCCGCATATCCATGTCGAGGATGGATTCGGGCCGGAGGAGCGGAACCGGCAATTGCCCCGCCGCGTATGGACAAGGCGGATCGCCCTGCGCGGCAGCCGGGTTGTGCTGCCATCCCACACGCTGCTGACCATCGCCACCACCATCTGGAACCTACCGGGAAAAAATCTCGATTACATCCCGAACGGAGTCGATCTGCGGCGCTTTGCGCCCATCCCCCATGCGCCGGGGGAGGTGGCCGTCATCGGCTGCGTCGCCGCGCTGCGGCCGGAGAAGAATCTCTCCCGCCTGCTGAAGGCAGCCCGGATGGTGGCGGAACACCGGCGCGTCCGCCTGATCATCGCCGGAGACGGGCCGGAGCGGCCGAGTCTGACGGCGCTCGCGGCGGAGCTGGGGCTGGAGGTGGATTTTCGCGGCAATGTCACCGATCCGGCTCCGCTCTACCGGGAGTTCGACATTTTTGCCCTCAGCTCCGACACGGAGCAGATGCCGCTCTCGATTCTGGAGGCGATGGCCTCCGGCCTGCCCATCGCCTCGACCGCGGTGGGCGATATCGCCGCCATGGTTGCGCCGCGCAATCTGCCCTACCTCGCCCCCTGCGATGACGGCGCGCTGGCCCAGGCGATCATGTCCCTGCTCGGCGAGGAGGGAATGGCCGAGATCGGCGCCGCCAACCGCGCGAGAGCCGAAGCCGTGTACGACGAAACCCTGATGGTTTCGCGCTGGAAGGATCTGTGGAACGGCGCGATCAGCCGGTCACTGCCCGAACCAGCAGACCGATACCTGCCCATGACAGCAGGCAGAGCACAGTGATGATGAGCGCTGAAACCTTCCAGGGCAGCCGGTCGCGATGCAGCCAGCCACGATCCGTCCAGCTCCGGTGCAGCTTTGCCTGGTGCGGCCAGCCATGGCCCACCTGGTCATGGTGACGATGTTTCATCGGCCAAGTTCCTGCCGGCAATTCCCGCCAAGCCACGATCCTTCGCGGGAAAGCCTGTTTTATATGTAAGCCATGCTACCACAAGTAGCTCAAATTCGTTGAATTAGAAGAGAAAGCTTAATGGATGGTTAGCGGCCCGCGGGGCGGCGGCGCATGGATTTTATTTAATCCTGAAGGCCTGCCGCCTTCGTCCGCCGAGCTTTCATGGTGCCTGACGGCGTTCTCGAAATATAAACTGAAATCGGGCATACAGGGCCTGAAGCAAGGGGGCTGAGGCTCAAGAATGTGTGGTCTGGCAGGGCTTTTTCTGGGATTGGACTCCGGCAAGTGGCGCGCTCCGGTGGATGAGGGGCTGCTGCGCCGCATGACCGGCGCGATCGCGCATCGCGGCCCGGACGCGGAAGGGTTTCACACCGAAAGCGGGATCGGCCTCGGCTTCCGCCGCCTCTCGATCATCGATCTTGCCGGCGGCGACCAGCCGATGGGCAACGAGGACGGCACGGTGACCGTCGCCTTCAATGGCGAGATCTATAATTTCCAGCCGCTGCGGGAGGAACTGCGCGCGGCGGGACACCAGTTCCGCACGAAATCCGATACCGAAGTGATCGTCCATGGCTGGGAGGAATGGGGGCTGGGCGTGCTTGGGCGCCTCTCCGGCATGTTTGCCATCGCCCTGTGGGACCGCAGCCAGAAAACCCTGCTGCTCGCGCGGGACAGGCTGGGCAAGAAGCCGCTTTATTAC
>DASTAF010000214.1:0-5331 GCA_035713005.1 Acetobacteraceae bacterium | reverse complement strand
GCGATCGCGTAGGAGAGATCGGCCCGGTTGAGGGTGTAGAAATGAAACTCGTCGATGCCGTTCGCCTGCAGCACGCGCACCTGCTCGGCGGCGGTGGCGGCGGCGACCATGCGGCGGGTTTCCACATCGTCGTCCAGCCCCTCGAACATGTCGGTTATCCAACCTGGCACGGTGGCGCCGCACATGGCGCTCATGCGCCGCACCTGGGCGAAGTTGGAGACGGGCATGATGCCGGGGATGATCGGCGCGGTGATGCCGGCGGCGAGCGCGCGGTCCAGGAAGCGCAGGAAGCGGCCGGTGTCGAAGAAAACCTGGGTGATCGCGCGGGTCGCCCCGGCATCGAGCTTGCGCTTGAGGTTATCGAGATCGTGTTCGGCGCTCAGCGCCTCGGGATGCGTCTCGGGATAGGCGGCGACCGAGATATCAAAATCGGCGATGCGCTTCAGGCCGGCCACCAGATCGGCGGCATAGGGATAGCCCTCCGGATGCGGCGCGAAGGCTTCGCCCGCCGGAGGATCGCCCCGGAGCGCCACGATATGCCGCACGCCCGCCTCCCAATAGCGCCGCGCCACCGCGTCCACCTCATTGCGGCTCGCGCCCACGCAGGTCAGATGCGCGGCCGGAACAAGCGAGGTTTCGCGCAATATGCGCAGCAGGGTTGCATGGGTGCGTTCCTGGGTGGAGCCGCCGGCGCCATAGGTGACGGAGACGAAGCGCGGGCTGAGCCCTTCCAGCCTGCGGATGCAGCTCCAGAGCTGGGCTTCCAGCGCCTCGGTCTTGGGCGGGAAGAACTCGAAGGAAAGCGCGGGCGGCGGCGCTCCGTCTCCGCGTTCGGGCAGGGGGGCTATGCGGGGTCCGTCCAGCCAGCGTTCCAGCACGGCGCGCGGGGGGGTGTGGCTCATCTCGGTCTGGCTCCTTCCGGGCTGAGGTGGCAGCAACCCGCCGTTAAGGCAATAGCGGTAAGGTTGATCATGTGCCGGGCTGCGCTACATAGCGTCCTGAAGCATGCCAATTTCCCTGAACCAATACGCCCAGGAGGCTGATTACCGTGGTACGACGTTCATTCCCGCTGCTTGCGGTCGGCGCTTTGCTTGCGGGATGCGCGACCGCGCCGCCACGATCGGACAAGCTCGCCTACCAGGCTTATCAGCAGCAGAACGATCCGCTGCAGCCGACCAACAGGGTGTTCTACCGCTTCGATAACACGCTCGACGCCTATGTGTTAAGGCCCGTCGCCGTCGGATACCGGAAGGTCACGACGCCGGGCATCCGCCGCCATGTCACCTATTTCGGCGAAAATCTGGAAGAGCCGGGCGAGCTGTTCAACTTCATGGCGGAGGGCAAGCCGCGGCTGGCGGGGACCGCGCTGGTGCGGTTCGTGGTCAATTCCACCCTCGGCATCGGCGGCATCTTCGACCCGGCGGGGGCGATGGGATATCATCACACCTATACCGATACCGGTCTCACCCTGGCGGACTGGGGCGTGGGGCAAGGACCCTATCTCTACCTGCCCTTCTTCGGCCCTTCCGATGTCAGGGACGCAACCTCCCTGCCCGCCGGCATCGTCCTCTCGCCGACCTTCGGGGCGCCGGCGAGCGCGGGGCTCAAGGCCTTCAACTATTCGGAATATGCTCTCGGCACGGTGAACGAGCGCGAGCAGCTGCTCGGCAAGATCGGCCAGATCAAGGCTTCGGCGCTCGACCCCTATGCCACATTCCGGAGCCTTTATCGCCAACATCGCGCCGCGGAACTGCAGACAATCAAGCGGCGGAACGTCCTCACGGTTCCCGCCTGGTACCCGCCGAAGGAACGGGCCGAAATGCAGCAGGCCGCCGAGAAGGCGCAGGGCCAGTCCACGCAGTCAACCAATCAATAAGGATTTGATCATGGCTTCCTCTTCCCGCCGCATCATGCTTGGCGCTTTCGCCCTGATGCCGGCCCTTGCCCTGGCCCCGATGATGGCGCATGCCGCTACCCCCAGCGCCTCCGTCGCCGAACAGTTCATCACCCAGACCGGAAAGCAGATGGTCTCCGTGGTCAACGGCAATGACAGCACCAGCCAGAAGGCCGCCGCCCTGCGCCAGATCGTCAACCAGAACGTCGCCGTTCCCCAGATCGGCAAGTTCGTGCTCGGACGCTACTGGAACATCGCCACACCGGCGCAGCGCACGGAATACATGGGCCTGTTCCACCAGCTTCTGGCGACCAACATCACCACCCAGATCCGTGCCTATAAGGGTGTTACCTTCAAGGTGACCGGCGCCACCGCCTCGCCCGAGGGCGAAGCGGTGGATACCGTGATCTCCCGGCCGGGCGAGCAGCCCGCCAATGTTCAATGGATGGTGCAGACGGTCGGCGGGGCGCCGAAGATCGTGGATGTCATCGTCGAGGGCACCTCGCTGCGGGTGACCGAGCGATCCGACTATTCGGCCGTGATCAACGATCATGGCGGGCAGGTCGATGCGCTGCTCTCGGCCATGAAACAGCAGGTTGCCCGCGCCAGGGCGGCCGGCTGACGCGGCTTTCCCGCCAGCGGCCGCCCGCCATGGCCGCTGGCGCCTCGCCGCGTGATTTCGCCATGCGTGACTTCGCAACGGGAGGAATGAAATGGGCTTGTTCGACGATATTTCCAGAATGGCCGGCGGTGGCGGCATCGCCGGCGAACTGATGGGCGTGCTGGACCAGCACGGGATTTCCGGCGTGTCCGGCATCGTGCAGCAATTCGAGCAGAGCGGGATGGGAAACCACGCCGCATCCTGGGTCGGCAATGGCGAGAACCTGCCGGTCAGCGCGGATCAGGTGCGGCAGGCCCTTGGGAACCCGGTTGTTGAGTCAATCGCGCGGAAATTCGGGATTGATACCAATCAAGCCGCACAACTGATCAGCCAGCATCTGCCGGACGCGGTCGATCAGGCGACACCGGATGGCCAGGTTCCCGAGGCGTCCGCATGAGTGGTTTCCGGATTCTGGGCATTTGCGGCAGCCTGCGCCGGGCCTCGTTCAACATGGCGGCCCTGCGCGCTGCGCAGCAACTGGCGCCGGAAGGGATTGCGATCGAGATCGTCAGCCCCGGCGGCATCCCGCTCTATAACGACGATGAGCGGGCGGCTTCCGGCTTTCCCGATCCGGTGACGAGCCTGTGCCGCCGCATCGCGGAGGCGGATGCCGTGCTGATCGCGACGCCGGAATACAACTATTCGGTTCCCGGCGTGCTCAAGAACGCGATTGACTGGGTTTCGCGCGCCAATCCGCAGCCCTTTCAGGACAAGCCGGTGGCGATCATGGGAGCAAGCCCCGGGGCGCTGGGCACCGCGCGGGCGCAGTATGACCTGCGCAAGATATTCGTGTTCCTCGATGCCCATGTGCTGAACCGGCCCGAAGTCATGATCGCCGGCGCCGGACAGCGTTTCGATGCCGAGGGGAACCTTACCGACGAGGCGACGCGCAAGTTCATCCGGACCCAGATCGAGGCGCTGCGCGCCTGGGCCGAGCGGCTGCGGGCGGGAAAGCCGGCAGCCGCCAGCTGAGCAGGACTTCACCCGGATCGAAGCCCGATCCGGGTGATTCATCCGCTTTTGTGAGTTCAGCCGAGAATGGTCATGTTCCCGGACTGGGACTGGGTGAGCGGAGCCGTGCTGCTGACGGATATGCGGGTCCCGTCCGTCAGGTTGAAAACCGTGACGCCGGCGGAGAACGCTGCCGAGGATTGAACGCTGACGCCGCCGAGAAGTTCGATCCTGTCGGTTCCCTGGCGGAATCCGCTGATGAGATCGGTTCCGCCGGAAGCCGGGCCGAAGACGAATGTGTTCAACGTGGCGTTGGAGCCACCAGTCATGGTTTCCATGCCTGTTCCGGCGATGAACAGGTTGCCGCCGGAACCGCCGAGCATTACGGAGGATGCCGGCGTCCCGAGGCCGCCGCTGCCGCTCAGCGTCACCGATCCGATCGCGGCCGAAGCGTTCAGCGTCTCGTTGCCGCCGCCGGCGAACAGGGCATTGACCGAGCCCGCGCCGGCGACGAGTGAATCGCCATCGCCGCCGCCGAACAGGGTGGCGCTTCCCCCACCGCCTTCGAGAAGATTGCCGCCATTGGAACCGCCGGATGCGTTGATTCCGCCGGTGCCGCCGATCGCGGTTACGCTTCCCTGGCCGGGATGGATGAAGCTGACGCCGCCGCTGCCGCCCTGGAACAGGAGCGATCCGGCGCCGCCGAAGACCACGCCGCTCGTGACGGCGGTGACCGTATTGGCGCCGCCATTGTTGAACACGACCGACTGCTGATCGAGCGACACTTGGTTATCGCCCTCGGACATGACGATCAGATTGCTGCCGCTTGCCGTTACGGAATCGCCTCCGCTGGCCAATATTGCTGCTCCGCCCGCAAGGGAAACCGAATTGCTGACATTGCCGCCGCCCATGACGAGCAGGGCCGAGCCGCTTGCGTTCACCGTATTCCCCGACCCGCTGCCGAAGACGATGCCAAGCCCGGAATTCTCGACCAGATTGCCGGATCCCGAGAGGATGATGGCGCCTTTCCCGCTCGTCGTCAGGGTGTTGTTCGATCCGAGCATGAATGTCGGACCGGCTTGGGCGAGGTTCAGATGATTTCCGCTGCCATAGACGCTGATCGACCCTGCGGTGCCCGAATTGATGCTGTTCTGCGAGCCGGAAAGATCGATCTGCGACTGGCTGTCTCCAAGGCTCACCGCATTCTGGCTGCCGCTCAGAGTCATCGCGGAATTCGTGCCGAAGATGGAAACGGCATTGGCATCCCCGGCCACGCTGATGCTCTGGCCCGAGCCGTTCAGCGAGATGCTGTTGCCGGTGCCCGATGCCTCGATCGTATCCTGCGCCGCCGCCGAGAGGATCGTCGAATTGCCTCCGGATACCGTCACCATGTTTCCGGTCCCTGCGTCGGACAGGATCTGGCCCGTTCCTGCCGCGAGGATGCTGTTCGACGAGGAACCGCCGCCGATGGAAAGCGAGGCCCCGCTTCCATCGAGGGAAACCATGTTTCCGGTTCCGCCGAGCGCGAGGCTGTCATTGCCCGCGGATGTGACCGAGCTTGATCCGCTGACGGAGATGCTGCTGGCCGTGTTTGCCTGGGTGACGATGAAGTCTCCGGTGCCGGTGGCGTTCAGCGTCATCCCGCCGCCGCCGGCGGCGATGGTGTTCTGGCCCACCGTGTCGTTGACATTCAGCACCCCGGCGCCCCCGAGCACCGACTGGCCGCTGACGGTGAGGGAGACATTCTCCGGAGCGGTCGATTGAGCGATGCTCATGCCCGAAGGCAGGATATTGGTCTGGAACATCGCGCTGCTCAGATCAGCCA
>DASTAF010000213.1:0-25926 GCA_035713005.1 Acetobacteraceae bacterium | reverse complement strand
TGGATCAACGCGTCTTTCTCGGCATGCGACAACAGGGAAAGGTCAGGAAGCTCCATCACTCATCCGTCGAATCGCATCCGCGATGTCGGGTCAAGTCACATCTGATTCAACAGACCCGTGCAGGGGGGATGAGCAAGTACTGCTTCTCCGCAGCATGTCGGGGATCAGCAGTGACTCGCTCATGAAAATGGTTCGGCTTGCCCTTTCATCTTCCCTAAGCCTTCCTGGCTAATTCTGCAGCGCATCACCTGAGACCCGAAGATGATAGCTCACATTGTCCATAACATTGTCTTTTTTGGCAAAACTCACGTTCTGCTGGCATATGGACTTGCATTCCTGCTGACGGGAGCGGAAGCATTTCCGGTTGTTGGTGCACTGGTTCCCGGCACTGCCGTGATCATCGCGCTGGGGGCGCTGGTTCCGGATGGAGCCTTGCACTTCTTGCCCTTGGTCATTTTTGCAACCGCCGGCGCGGTCGCTGGCGACGGCCTCTCCTACTGGTTAGGACATCATTATAAAGGGGAGGCTCTCAGCCATTGGCCGCTGCAGCGCTACCCAACGCTATTAAAGCAGGGCGAGGAATTCTTCGACAAGCACGGAGGCAAAGCTGTCCTAGTCGCTCGTTTTACTCCGGGCGTGCGCGCCGTCGTGCCTTTGGTTGCCGGTATTACCGGCATGACAACGGTCCGGTTTTACAGTCTGAACATATTGTCCGCACTTCTATGGGCACCGGCACATGTTGCCATGGGCGTCTTGGTAGGCGCCTCCTTGACTATCCTGGGAGCGGTAGCGGGTCGGCTGGAGGCGGTCGTCCTTGCCTTCTTCATCCTCATTGGGATCATCATCTGGCTTGTGCCCCATGTTATCCGCTGGCTGACGGAACTGATGATTCAGCTTCGGGGCCCCGTCTTGATTTGGGCGGGCTCGGGAGACGGATGGTTCCGCCGCCAGATCATCTCGCTGCTTGATCCGGTGCGGACTGAACTTCCAGGCCTTGCCGCCCTCGGCGTTCTGCTGCTTGGCAGTCTATGGGTGCTATTCGGGGTACTCCAGGATCTGCTGGCGGGGGATCCTCTAGTTCATGCTGACCATGCCGTGTTCCACCTTCTCTTGTCGCTTCGGACCGCGTGGGCAGTGCAGCTTGCCAGCTTAATCAGCGAACTGAGCAGCGGCATCGTACTCATGGCAGTCGCCGCTATCGCTGCTATCTGGCTGGACCGTCAGAATGCGTGGCGGGCGGTAGTCTATGTCATCGGATCAGTTATTGGCGCGATTTTCTTTTCCGCTGGCTTTGATCTGGCCCTGCAAAGACCACGTCCTTCCTATATTCAGCCGGGTTGGAGCCTTTTCCCCTTTCCCGGAGGACATCTGGCGGTTGCGGCTGCCCTGCTCGGCTTCCTCACAGTTCTCATCTGCCGCAAGGCAAGCATGAGGTCGCGTATTGCCGCTGCGTCGGCGACAGTTCTTTTCGTCGGAGTACTGACGTTTTGCCGCCTTTTTCTCGGAATGGAGTTCCTTTCCACAGGCTTGGAAGGTTTGGCTTTTGGCTTCGCGTGGTCCGCGCTACTGAGTCTTGCCTATCTAGCGCGGGAAGCTGAGCCGGTGCATCCCACCGGACTCGGAGTTGCGGTCGCCCTTACCTTTGCCTTGATTGGCGGCGCCAATATCGCCCTCGCGCACCGATCGGACATGAGGCACTACGCGCTGCCGGTCCAGACGCAAACCTTATCTTTCGCCGGCTGGCGGCGAGGCGGGTGGGCTAACCTGCCAGCGCGCAGGCTCGCGTTATTCGGTGAATTCGATCAGCCGTTTACGTTTCAATGGCTTGGAGAGATCACAGCTCTGAAATCTGATCTTGAAGAGCATGGATGGACAGCCTCTCCGAACTGGACGATCCACTCAGCTCTGGAGTTTCTGTCGCCTCACATTCATCTCTTATCCCTTCCAGTCCTCCCCCGTCTCGCCAGCGGCCGGATCGAGCGCTTGGTGATGATCAAGGGAAGAGTAGCAACAATGAGGCACGAGCGTCTGGTTTTTCAATTATGGCGATCCAATGTTCTGGTTTCGATGCCGGATGGCAAGCTCATGCCGATTTGGATCGGCATGGTCACGTCCGAGCACATCAAGCGGATGTTCTCATCACTGAATATTCCCAAAAGCAAACCAAACCTCTCCTTGCGGCACCTCATTCCGTCAATGCCGTGTAGCCGGATTGTCCGGCGTACGAAAGGAGGAAAACCTTTACATGCTTGGGATGGGAAAGTCCTGCTCGGAATCTCAGGCACCCTGTGCTCCTCTCTTAAGAAGCCTCAGATAGGCCCGAAATAGCTGCAGGCGTCGCCCTCGCTGTCACGATAGACGTTCACGCGGACGAGGGCAGAGCAATGGGGCGCCAATTTCCGCCAGATCCAGGCTGCGAGATTTTCCAAAGTCGCTGGGCCAAGATCGGTGATCTCGTCAAGAAAGCGATGATCGAGCTCTGCACGCACAACACTGATCATCTGCGCGAAGCGGCCGAGATCGATCAGCATGCCGGTCCGTGGGTCCGGCTCTCCGCGCACAATCACCTCAGCGCGGTAGGAGTGACCGTGAATCCGCCGGCTGGGTTCTGAGTCAATGTCCCGATCCAAGGTATGCGCAGCTTCGAAACGGAACTGCTTGCTCAACTCGTACATCAGGGAATGCCTAAATATTTATGCGTCTGCAGGGAGAGGCGCCAGTTCGGGTTGTCCAGGCAGAATGCGACAGCCGCTTCAATATTGGCGGCACGGTCTGGTCCGTCCATCGGCTGGATCAGGAAATGTTGAAACTTAAGTCCCTCGAACCGCGCCGGCAGGACGTTCTGCTGCGGAAAGACGAGCTTGAGTTCGTCTCCCTCAGTGGCCACAAGCGGCGCATCCGCTTTTGGACTGACGCAGAGCCAGTCGATGCCTTGAGGTGGCTTGATGGTGCCGTTGGTCTCAGCCGCAACCTCGAAGCCAAGCTCATGCAGCGCCTCGATCAGCACCTCATTGACCTGCAGGAACGGCTCGCCTCCGGTCAGCACCACCAGGCGATGCTCAAGATCGCCACGCCAAGCTACGCCGATGGCACGGGCCAATGTCTGCGCATCAACAAATCGGCTGCCGCCCTCTCCATCCGTGCCGATAAAGTCGGTGTCGCAGAACCGGCATACTGCTGTAGCGCGATCTGCCTCACGCCCCGACCAGAGATTGCAGCCCGCGAAACGGCAGAACACGGCAGCGCGCCCGGCATTCCGGCCTTCACCCTGCAAGGTGTAGAAAATCTCCTTCACCGCGTAGCTCATCGCAACTCATCCTTCATGCCGAGCAATGAAACTCGGCTGCCCATGGTGCAACCTCTATCTACATCAACGCCGAGCATGACAAGCATATGGGACACGGCCTGGGTCGAGCGATTGCACCAGCAGCTTGGCGAAAGAATATCTTGCGTCTGTTCGCTGGCTAACCTTATCAACCGCTTCATGCTTGCTATAATCGAGGACATTACCGTTGGACGACGAAGGTTTTACTAGAACGGCGCAATTCCCATCCACGGCGCTCCAGTTCTGGCGTTTCATGCTGCTCGCTTGGGTAGCCGATGCACAAATAACCGATGAACAGCCAATCTTCCGGCACATCGAGTGCAGCATGGAGCTGTTTGGGATCAAGAATGGACACCCAACCCAAACCGATACCTTTCGTTCGCGCGGCCAGCCAGAGCGTATGAATTGCCATCACGACCGAATATTGGACGGTCTCCGGCATGCTTTGCCTACCCAGACCATGCCCGGCCGCAGGATCGTTTTTGGAAAAGACCGCAATCTGACAAGGCGCCTGATCAAGCCCTGCGAGCTTTAGCGCTGCGTATTCGACGGCGCGACTTTCGGCATAGGCATCACGGGCCGCCGCATTGCATTTTCGGAAGATTTCGCGCACCTGCGCCCGACGTTTGGATGATTCGACGATCACGAAGCGCCAGGGCTGGCTGAGGCCGACCGAGGGGGCGAGACAGGCAATGTCCAATAGCTGCTCAACCATTCCTGCAGGTAACGGATCATTTCGGAAATGTCGCACGTCGCGCCGGAGTCTGAAAAGTTCCGTAAGCTGGCAGGCGAAAGCATCGTCAAATCTTGCGTCGTAAGTGTCCGCCGTCATGCTGTCGCTCCTCCTTTCGCCGCCGTGAAGAAATGCTGATGCAAATCGCCTTGATCCGTCACCCTGCCGCACAAATCGAGCCAGGAATCTGCTATGGCAGGTTGGATGTTCCGCTTGCGCCCGAGGGCCATCTCGCGATCACCGAAATCAAGGCTCGTCTCGCGAAATTCTCCTCGTGCGCCGTCTGGAGCAGCCCTGCACGCCGTTGCCACGCTGTCGCTAATGCGTTGGCTGCGGCCCGGGACCTTACCCCATATCTCGATCCCCGTCTGGCGGAACTCGATTTCGGAGCTTGGGAGGGTCTGCGATGGGATGATGTGCCGCGGGCGGCGCTCGATCAATGGGCTGCCGCGCCACTGCATTTTTCTCCGCCTCAAGGCGAGACGGGCGCTGCGCTTATCGCACGGGTGAGGGCAGTTCATGCGGCGCTCTTGGAGATGAAACGATCCTGCATAATTGTCTCCCATGGAGGGCCGCTGAAGCTGCTGGCGACCATGCTGACCGGCACACCGGTGGACCTCCTATCGCCCGCTCCCGCTCTGGGTTCGGTGACGATCATCGCGCCGGACTGTATTCTATCGCCATGATGGTGAGGATCAAACACTCGGCAATGAGTTCGAGCGCACCCAGGGTATCGCCTGTGTACCCCCCAACCTGCTGCGTGAGCCATCGACTCCAGGCCAAACCCAGAGCCAGCGTAACCGCTATTAGTAAAACGGCTAGCCGCAACGGGATCAGTAAACCCGCTACCACGATGCCAATGACGATGCCAGCGCTGGCCGGCCCAGGCCGAACCGCACCCAGGGCGGCGGCCATACCGCTAGGCCGTGCCGGGCAACTGAAACGCAGCGGGACGATCATCACCGTGCGCCCAAGTACCCCCGCCACAATTAGCGCGACTGCAACTTGGCTTGGTCTTGCGATGGAGACCAAGGCGCTGCCGCGCAATGCAAGCGACAGCAGCAGCGACAAGGTGCCGAAACTCCCGATTCGGCTGTCCTGCATGATTTCAAGCTTGCGAGCAGGGTTTCGACCGCCACCCAGGCCGTCCGTAGTGTCTGCCAAACCATCCTCATGCAAGCCGCCCGTGAGCAGAATGCTCGCGACCAAGGTCCAGCACGCGGCGAGCAACGGCATCATGCCAAACCCGATCGCCAGCCGGTAAATCAAGCCGGCCAGTGCGCCCAGAGCCAGCCCGACCAGAGGATAGGACCAGACGCTGCGGCCGTGATCCACCGCTTCCGGCTCCGGCAAAAATCGGCCCAGCGGTATCTGCGTCAGCAGACCGAAGGCTGAGGCGAGTTCAGCGTTGAGGCGGCTCATGTCCTGTCGTCAACTCCAGCTTCGGCGAAGCTGGCCATGCCGGAATGGCAGGCAAGGGCGGCGCGTAGCATGGGCACAGCGAGTGCCGCACCCGAGGCTTCGCCAAGCCGCATGCCTAGATCGAGCAGGGGCGCCAAGCCAAGCATATCCACCAGGCGGCGGTGTCCAGCCTCGGCGGAGACATGGGCGACGATGGCATGGTCCAGCGCACCGGGCGCGAGGCGGGCTAGCGGAGCAGCGGCGGCAGTGCAAACGAATCCATCGAGCAGCACCGGGATGTTCTGATTGCGTGCGGCGAGGACGGCGCCAAGAATAGCGGCAAGCTCGCGCCCGCCGAAGCAGGCGGTGGCCATCAGCGGATCGCCACGCATGGCCGCATGGCGTTCAAGTCCCTGCTCGATCACCAGCCGCTTCCTCGCCATCCCCTCGTCGTTCAGCCCGGTGCCGCGCCCAGCCCAATCGGCCCCCGTGCCACCAAAAAGCGCCGCCGCAAGGGCGGCGGCGGCGGTCGTGTTGCCGATGCCCATCTCACCAAGGCAAAGCAGGTCCGCTCCTGGTGAAACCGCTACGTATCCGATGGAAACGGCCGAGAGAAATTCTTCGACCGTCATTGCCGGCCCAGTGGTGAAGTCTGCGGTCGGTCTGTCAAGAGAAAGTGGTACTACCTGCAGGTTTGCGCCTGCAACTCGAGCAATTTGATTAATCGCCGCGCCGCCAGCTGCAAAATTACCGACCATCTGCGAAGTCACTTCAGGCGGGTATGGCGAGACGCCCTGCGCAACGACACCGTGGTTTCCCGCGAAAATGAATATTTCCACTCGATCGAGACGCGGCGTTGTCCTTCCTTGCCATCTGGCCAGCCAAGCTGCCAGTGTTTCAAGTCGGCCGAGGCTACCAGGCGGCTTGGTTAAGGTCCGCTGGCGTTCCAGAACAGCCTGTTCGGCCGCAGCATCACCCTTCGGAAGCGCGAGGCATGACTCGCGAAGCGACGACAGAGTGGAGAAACCGCTCATGTTTATTCCTGCTGCGTTGGAGCTGGTGCAATCAAATGAAAAAAAGAACCGGAAATGCGATTGCGGTGTGCCCCGGCCGCGCCGAGAGCATTGCCAAGCCCATCTTGCATCATGGCTAGAGGCGCATCACCCCCAGGGGATGTAAGGCTAGCATAATGGAATTCATGGCCGCGGAAGCGTGTGCCGGTGGGGCCAACCGATGTAGCGCAAAGCCACTCCGCTTGCCGGTAGCCCAAATGAAGCTTGCGTCTGGCGAAGCTCGTTTCGTGACTGAGCAGGCCGGTCATAGGGTGGAGTTTGCCCGAGCCATCCTCAAGTGATTGCCCTAGCACAATGAACCCACCGCATTCACCGTGCACTGATTTCGTTTCAGAAAAGCGATGCAGCCCCGTCCGGAACCGGCTTGCCGCCGCTAGTTTTTCGGCATGGAGTTCAGGATAGCCCCCGGGTAGCCAGCAGGCATCACATTCCTCAGGTGGTGGCTCATCCGCCAAAGGCGAAAACAGGGCGATCTCAGCACCTGCCCTCCGCCACCCGTACAGAACATGTGGATAAATGAAGCTGAATGCCTCATCCCATGCGAGGGCAATGCGCTGGCCGGGCGGCGGGATCGCTGCATAGGGCGCTTGTGGTGCGACATCGAAATTAGCAGCACTACCGAGGATGGCGCCAATATCAAGATCTCGCTCTGCCATGGCGGCCAGTCTCCCCAGATATTCAGGCAGCGCCACATGCTCGCCCGCCTGTACCAAGCCTAGATGGCGTTCGGGCAGGGCTATTGCAGAGTCCCGCGTCACGCTGCCCAATACCCGGATGCCGGCCTCCGCCATCGCGTCGGCAATTCCCGCGCGGTGTCGTGCGCTGCCGAGCCGGTTCAGCACTACACCCGCCAGCCGCACCGCAGGATCGTGCAAAGCGAAGCCGCGCGCCACCGCCGCTGCGGACTGTGATTGGCCGGAGACGTCGAGTACCAGAAGCACCGGCAGACGGAAACGAGCGGCAAGATCGGCGGCGGAGCCACGTCGCCCGGGAAGATGCCCGATGCCGTCAAACAGACCCATCGAGGATTCAATCACCAGCAGATCAGCATCCTCCGCCTGTGCCGCGGCAATGCCCTGTAGCATCGACGGCGACATCGCCCAACTATCGAGGTTCACGCCTGGGAAGCCGGAAGCCGCCGCGTGGAAAGCGGTGTCGATATAATCCGGACCAGATTTTGCGCTCCGCACCATGATGCCGCGGCGGCAGAGCGCCGCTATTAGGGCGAGCGTAACGGTCGTCTTGCCGCTGCCCGAGCGTGGAGCAGCAATGATCAGTCCCTTGGTCATGAAGAATTCTTCTCAAGCGCTGGCAGCAACGCCAGGAGCTTTGTCCGCGTCTCGACCACCTTGCCAATCACGATCACAGCAGGGGCTTCAATCCTACTCCGCTGTGCTGCTTCCACCAGAGTCCCAAGCGTGGCTAGCACGGTGCGCTCATCCCGCAGCGTTGCCGAGGCCAGCGCCGCCGCGGGAGTTCCGGCAGGCATTCCGCCCTCAATCAGAGCCTCCGTGATCATTTTGAGGTTGCCCATCGCCATGTAGAGGACGATCGGCTGACCCAGCCGCGCCAGCGTTCGCCAATCAACCCCCTCCGCACGATCCGTCCCATGTCCGGTCGCCAGCACGACCACCTGATTTATTCCCCGGAGGGTGAGGGGAATCAGCGCCGTGGCGGACGCGGCAAGACCTGAGGTCAGGCCTGGTACGATTCGAAAGGGCACCTTATTGGCTGCCAATGCCAGCGCCTCCTCGCCGCCGCGTCCGAAGATGAACGGGTCACCACCCTTTAGCCGCAGCACACGCTTCCCGGCGTGAGCAAGAGCGATCATCTGAGCGATTATATCTGCTTGGGCTGTCGAGGGCTTACCTCCTCGTTTTCCGATCGCGATGCGCTCGGCGCCGGAGCGGGCAAGGGCAAGAATAGCGGGATCGACCAGTGCGTCATGGAGCACGGCATCGGCCTGTCCCAGCGCGGCCAGTGCTAATAGTGAAAGGTGCGCTGGGTTGCCCGGCCCAGCGCCGACCAGCCAGACGTGACCCGGTTCCAACGCTGGTAGGGCCTCCAGTTCCCGAATTAGTGCAGGCTGAAGCCTCATCACCTTACGCCGTGACTTGGCCGGCGCGGTCTTCTATTATCCGCCGCGTGAATGACAGGACGATATTGCGCCGTGGCTGGACTACCGGAGCCTGCGCCGCAGCGGCGGCGAAATCTGCCTGTTCCGCCCTGCTTACCAGAACCTTTCTTGATCCGGTCATTATAACTCTGCCAAACGGCACCACTCCCGCCTTCGCCTTGGCCGAAGCGGTGCTGGATGAAGCCGCTGCGCGGGCTGGAATTATCAAGGACGCCGGCGATGACCCGGACGTGACTCACGGCGCGCTGGTGCGTGCTTCGGTTAGCCGAGCAGAGCCGGGGGCGGGGGTGGTCTTCCGCGCCGGCCCCGGAGTAGGCATGGTCACCCGGCCGGGGCTGCCCATCCCGCCAGGCGAGCCAGCCATCAACCCGGTGCCGCGCCGGATGATCCGCGAGGCGCTGGCGGAAGTCGCCGCCCCTCTGAGGGTCGCCGGGGATTTCGTGGTGGAGGTCTCGATCCTGGACGGCGAGGAACTCGCTCTGCGCACGCTCAATGGCCGACTCGGCATCGTCGGCGGCCTGTCGATCCTGGGGACGACGGGCATCGTCATCCCATATTCCTGCGCCGCCTGGATCGACAGCGTCAATCGCGGCATCGATGTCGCCCGCGCCCTCGGCCTGCCCCATGTCGCGGGCTGCACCGGGCGCGCTTCCCAGCAGGCGGTGCGGGCGCTGCACGAGCTGGATGAGGTGGCGCTGATCGAGATGGGTGATTTTGCCGGCGGGATGCTGAAATATCTGCGCCGCCATCCGGTGCCGCGCGTGACGGTGGCGGGCGGAGTCGCGAAGATGACCAAACTCGCGCAAGGCCGGCTCGACCTGCATTCGGGGCGGGGCATAGTCGATCTCGCGGCGCTCGCATCCTTCGCGGAGAAGGCTGGCGGACCGGCCTCGCTGGGAGCGCGAATCGAAGCCGCCGGGACCGCTGCCGCCGCCTTCGCCCTGGCACGAGCGGATGGAATCGCGCTGGGTGGAGCAGTGGCGGAGGCGGCGTGGGATGTCGCGGCCGGACTGCTCGAGGGTGCCGACATTGCACTGGAGATCCTGGTATTCGACCGCGACGGCGTGCTGGCCGGCCGCGCCGGCTTCCGCCCGGTTCATAAATTCCGCTCCGGTTCCACACCCGCACGGAAGCGCCGCCGATAGTTGGCATCGTAAAGCGCGCTCTCGCGGAATGTATCATCCTGGAGAGCCGGCCCAACCAGGATCAGCGCCGTCCGCTCCACCGGCTCCTCTGCCAACCGGAGCAGAATATCGCCGAGCCGGCCGCGCAGGATATGCTCATCCGGCCAACTCGCCCTGACCACGACGGCGACCGGGCAATCCTCACCATAGAGCGGGACAAGATCGGCCACCACCCGCGCCACGACATGGATCGCGAGGTGGATCGCGAGCGTCGTCCCGGTCGCGCCGAAGCCTGCCAGCGTCTCGTCCGGCGGCATGGCCGAGGCACGACCCGGCACCCTCGTCAGAACCAAGCTCTGCGCGACGCCGGGCAAGGTCAGCTCCCGTCTCAGCGCGGCGGCGGCAGCGGCGAAGGCGGGTACGCCGGGCGTGAGTGTATAGGGGATGCCGTGGCGTTCCAGCCGCCTGATTTGCTCGGCCACCGCGCTGTAGATCGCGAGATCCCCCGAATGCAGCCGCGCTACCTCCTCGTCGCGCCCATGGGCGGCGCGGAATTCCGCCTCGATCTCGTCGAGGCTCATCGGCGCGGTGTCGAGGATTCGCGCCCCGGGCGGGCAATGGGCGAGAATGCCCGGCGGGATCAGCGAGCCAGCATACAGGCAGACCGGGCAGCATGCGAGCAGGTCCCGCCCGCGCAGGGTGAGGAGATCGGCGGCCCCCGGCCCGGCGCCGATAAAGTGCACGGTCACGCTTCTTCCCTTCTGGCGATGGCGCAGGTGGCCCTGGCGCTCGCGATGCGCGGCAGGATCAGGTGAGCGCCACCGCCAGCGGCGGCAAGGGCGCAGCCCTCGGCGATCGAGGCCAAGCCCCTCGCCGCCAGCGCGGGAGCGGAGCGGGTGATGCAGAAAGGCTGCGCCGCCGCGAGCGCCGCCTCCGTCACGACGAGCAGGGGTAGGCCGAGCAATTCCGCCGCCGCCACCAGTCCGACTTCCTCGCGCCTAAACCAAGGGATAGCGAGAATGGCCGGTGCGCGACCGGCCAGGGCCGCCGAGTGCCGTGCCAGCGCCGCGATCTCGGCGCCGGAGCAGGCGCGCCGGCAGCCCAGCCCCGCGACGACCAGGGTCATCGGCATGGCTTCACCGCCCGCCACTGCGTCACCGACATCGCCGGGCGGAAGGCGTGCAGCGCGCCGATCGCGTCGAGTCGCTCGACAGCAAGGCGCGAGACTGTGCCGCCATGGGTGGCCCGCACGGCGAGCAGGATGGCCTCCGTCTCGATGGTGACGGCATTGGCGACGATTCGGCCGCCTGGCGGCAACGCGTCCCAGCAGGCCCTGATCAGCCCCGGGCGCCGCGCGCCGCCGCCAATGAAGACGGCATCCGGCGCCGCAAGCCCAGCGAGCGCCTCTGGCGCCTCGCCCAGGCGGACATCCAATGCCGGCACACCGAGTGCGAGGGCATTGCCGCGTGCCCGTTCCGCTCGCGCGGCCTCGCGCTCGATGCCGATGGCGCGATTCACCGGGTGGCTCAGCATCCACTCGATCGCTATGGAGCCGGAGCCACAGCCAATATCCCACAGAATCTCCCCAGGGGATGGCGCCAGGGCCGCGATGGTCTGGGAGCGGATTTCCCGCTTGGTGATCTGCCCGTCATGGGCGTAATCCTCGTCCGGCAGGCCCGGTGCGCGAGGGACGATCCGTGCTCCCGCCGCCGCACGCAACTCGATGGCGAGCATGTTGAGCGCGGCGATGGCGTCGGGCGGATCAACGAGGGCGTCGAATTGGCGATGCCGCTCGCGCGGGCCGCCCAACGCCTCCAGCACGTGCAGGCGGGACGGACCGAACCCGCGCGCACGAAGCAGCGTCGCGACATCGCCTGGGGTCTCCGCCCCGGCAGAAAGCACGAAGAGCCGCGCTCCGGGGTGCAGATGCGGCACGAGGCGCGCCACCGGCAGGCCGCAGCAGGAGATTACCGGTGTCTCGTGCAGCGCCCAACCAAGCTTGGCTGCCGCGAGCGAGGCGCAGGACGCCGCCGGCAGGCAGCGATACTCCTCCGGCGCCAGGAGAGGCGCAAGACGCGATCCGATGCCGTGCCAGAACGGATCGCCGGAAGCCACTACCGCGACCCTTTCGCCGCGCCGGGCGAGGATGGCTGGGAAGGCGTCGTGAATTGGACTGGGCCAGGCCATGGTCTCCCCGCGGATCAGCGTTGCCGCGAGGCCGAGATGCCGGGCGCCTCCCACCACCAGCCCGGCATCGGCGAGTAGCCCGCGTGCGGCGGCGGACAAACCCTCCACGCCGTCCTCGCCTATTCCCAGGATGCTCAGCCAGTGCTCCTTTGTCATCCGATCATCCGAGAGGCTGCATGACGAGGCTGCATATCCTGATATTGGGCGGCACCAGCGAGGCATCGAGCCTCGCCCGCGCGATCGCCGAAGACACCCGAATGGCGCCGGTCCTGTCGCTCGCGGGGCGGACAGCGACACCCGCGCTGCCGCCAATTCCCTGCCGCCTCGGCGGCTTCGGCGGCATTCAGGGGCTTGTCGATTACCTGCGGGCGCAGGGCATCGAGGCGCTGATCGATGCCACCCATCCCTTCGCCAGCCAGATGACGGCACATGCCCGCGCAGCGGCGGCGATCTGCGGCATCCCGGTGTTGCGGATTGATCGTCCGCCATGGATGCCTGAACTGGGCGACGACTGGACCATGGTTCCGGATATCGCGGCTGCCGCGCGGGCGCTGGGGGCGACGCCGCGCCGTGTTTTCCTCACCATAGGCCAGAAGGAACTCGCGCCCTTCCGCGCGGCACCCTGGCACCACTACACGATCAGAAGTGTCGATCCGCCGGCGCCGAGCCTGCTGCCGCCTAGGGCGGCGGTGATCACAGCGCGCGGCCCCTTCGCCGAGGCGGAGGAGCACACCCTGCTCCTGGAGCGGCGAATCGACGTGCTCGTCACCAAAAATTCCGGCGGCGCGGCGACGGAGCAGAAGCTCGCGGCGGCGCGGCGGCTTGGTCTGCCGGTGGTCATGGTCACCCGTCCCGCGACTCCGCCGATGCCGAAGGTCGCCGACGCGGATGCCGCGCTGGGCTGGATCGAGGTCCGAATTCACGAGGCGGCACCGCGCAGAGTGTAGATCCAGGGCCGCGCTTCTTCGCGTTCGATCACGCGTGTGGCGGTGGTGCCGATCAGCACCAGCGTCCGCATGTCGGCGCGCCCCGCATCGGCGGTGCTGATGGTGGCGACCTCGATCCGCTCCTCCGGTCGGCTCACGGCCGTCGCGAAAATCACCGGCGTGCAAGGCGCTAGGATCGGTCGCAGCAGATCGAGGCAGCGCCCCAGCTGCCAGGGGCGCGCCTTCGAGAGCGGGTTGTAAAGAGCGAGGACGAAGCCGGCCTCGGCAGCCGCGACCAGCCGCCGTTCCACCACCGCCCAGGGCTTGAGATTGTCCGAGAGCGAGATGGCGCAGAAATCATTCCCAAGCGGCGCCCCCACCCTGGCCGCCGCCGCGAGCAGGGCCGAAATGCCCGGCACCACCTCGATGTCCAGCGCCCGCCAGGCGGGATCGCCATGATCGATCGCCTCGAACACGGCGCTCGCCATGGCGAAAACGCCGCTATCGCCCGAGGAGACGACGGCGACCTTTCTGCCCGAGGCGGCGAGGCTCAGCGCATGGCGGGCGCGTTCCAGCTCCATCCGATTATCCGATGCATGACGCTCGACGCCGGGCCGCCGCGACACGCGGGCCAGATAGGGAGCGTATCCGACGAGATCCGTCGCCGCCTCAAGCGCCGCCTCGGCTTGGGGCGTCTGCATCGCCAGATCGCCGGGGCCGAGCCCGACAAGGGTGAGGCGACCGCTCATCGTTCCCTCTGGCGGCCGGGAACGAGAATCATCGAGAAATAGGGCGCCGCCGCATCAGCCAGCTCACGCAGCTTCAGGACGCGCTCCTCCGTCATCGCCCCGCGCTCGACATAAATGGCGCGCTCCATCAGCCCGGCCGCCTCCAATGCCGTCCGGATCTTCGCGAGGTTCCGGCCCACCTTCATGATGACGGCGGCATCCGTTTCGGCGAGGCGCCGCGCGAGCTCCCCCGCATCGAGCGTGCCGGGAAGGACGGTCAGCACGTCGTCCCCATGGGTGATCGGCAGGGCGGCAGCGGCCCAGCAGCCGCTCATCCCGGTGATGCCGGGCACGATCTCGACGCGATAGGCGGCGCGCAGGCGGTCGAAGAGATACATAGAGGAGCCGTAGAAGAATGGATCGCCCTCGCAGAGCAGGGCGACGTCCCGGCCTTCATCGAGAGCGCATGCGAGGGAAGCGGCGGATTGGTCATAAAAGCGGCCGATCCCGTCCCGATAGGCGCGGTCCTGAAGGCCGATTTCAGTGGTGAAGGGATAGTCGAAGCGCAGTTCCGTCACCGAAGGGGCGAGATGCTCCTCGACGATGCCGCGCGCATGGCCCGCGCGGCCGCGCTTGGCGAAGAAGGCGATGACTGGCACGACTTGGAGGATGCGCGCCGCCTTCAGCGTTAGCAATTCAGGATCGCCCGGCCCCACCCCGACCGTGTAGAGTGTGCCGGGTCTCATTCCGCCTCGCTGGCCAACGCGTTGACCGCCGCCGCCGCCATCGCGCTGCCGCCCCGCCTGCCGGTGACGACGGCGAATGGCAGCCGGCCGTGCTCGATCAGCGCCTGCTTCGATTCTGCCGCGCCGACGAAGCCCACCGGCATGCCGATCACCGCAGCGGGCCTCGGGGCGCCGGACTCGAGCAGTTCGAGCAGGCGGAACAGGGCCGTCGGCGCGTTGCCGATGGCAATCAGTGCCCCGGCCACCCGCTCTCCCCAGAGATCGAGTGCTGCGGCCGAGCGGGTATTGCCGAGCCTGATCGCCAGCGCCGGGGTCGCCGGATCGCGCAGGGTGCAGATCACCGCGTTTTCCGCCGGCAGCCGGATGCGGGTGATGCCATGCGCCACCATTTCCGAATCGCATAAGATCGGCTTTCCAGTGCGTAAAGCTGCCGCCGCCGCCTCGGCGAAGCCGGAGGAGAAGCGCAGGTCGCGCGTTATATCCACCATGCCGCAGGCATGAATCACCCGCACGGCAATGCGCGCCTCCGCCTCCGAGAGCCCGGCGAGATCGGCCTCGGCGCGGATGGTCGCGAAGGAGCGGTCATAGATCGCCTGCCCGTCGCGGATATAGTCGAAGCCACTCATGCGACGGCCTCTCCCATTTCGCGCACCAGGAGCGCCGCCTCCGCCAGGTTGAGGCCGGCATGCGCCGGAGTATCGCTGGCTCTACCATTCAAGACGAGGTCGTAGCGTCCGTTTCTGCCCACCAAGGTTGCGGGCGCCGGGGCGGGATGGGCACAGCCCTTGGGGCAGCCCGAAAGATGCAGCCCCTCGCCGAGGCCCAACGCCGCCAGTCTTTCGGCATCGGCGCGGGTGGCGGTGGTTGCGGCGGCGCAGCGCGGCCTGCCGATGCAGGCGGCGATGCGAAGGCGCGGATCGGCGGGGCTTGTGATCAGCGGCTCTGCCGCCCGCGCGAGGGTCGGAGCGGCGGCTGCGGCGACGCCAGCCATCAGGACAATCCGCTGCGGCGCGAGGCGCAGCATCCCGTCGCCGAAGTACAATGCCAGTTCCACAAGGCGGAGCAGCGTCTCCGCTGTCATCTCGCCGAAGGGAATGCCGAGGCCGAAGGCGCCGCTCTTCCCCGCGCAGCGCAGGAAGCCGGCATCGAACCCGGGGCGGCGCGGCATGGCGACGGTTTGGAGACGGTCCAAAGCAGGCAGCGATTCCGCCCCCGGCGCCACGACCAGTTCCCGCATGCGATGGATGCCGGTCTCGCGGCAGGCATGAAGCCGGTCGATCAGCGCGAGCACGGCAGCAAGCGCCGCGCCACCGCTGCGGAAGGTGGCTTGCCCGCCGCCGTCGATCAGCAGATGCCAGCCTGCGCCTTCCGCGCGAAGTGCGAGATCGGCGCGCGGGCCGGCAAGCCCAGCCGTGCCGCCGCCATCGACGGTAACGAGGAATTTCTCCCTGGGTCCGGTGAAGGAAAGGGCGGCGAGATGGGAACCGATCGTATTGGCCAGGGTTTCTGTCTCAGGATGCAGTGACGGGTCGGCGCCGAGCAGCGGCGAGGCCAGCACCATGTCCTGGCCCGGTGGCGCGGCAAGACCCGCTTCCTCGATCAGCACCGCGAAGCGCCGGGCCGATGCGGCGGAGAAGCCGCGAAGCTGCAATTTGCCGCGGCTGGTCAGCTCGATCGCCCCATTACCATGGTCTTTGGCACCGGCCGCCACCATTCGCGCCGCACCGGCATCAAGCCGCCCATGGCGCGGCCTGACGCGAAGCAACAGCCCATCCGCCGCCAGCATCGGCGAGGCAAGGCTGGGGCACCGGCCGCGCTTCATGGCAGCCCACCGGCGATGTCGTTGCGGTGCGGATGCCAGAGGCCGCGCCGAATCGCCTCGGCGAAACGCGCCGCCATCGCCGCGCGGGCGGCGGGATTGTTCTCGCGCAGGAAGGAATCGACGGCGGGATCGCTCAAGGTCGCTTCGAAAACGAGATCGAACTGCGCGTCGAAGCGCTGCGGCAGCGTCGCCGCGAAGCCATGTAGTGCGTCCAATGAGCGGGCGATCTCAGCGGCGCCTTGGTAGCCGTGTCGCATCATCCCGGCGATCCAGCGCGGATTAGCAACCCGGCCGCGGGTGACGCGTGCCACCTCGCGGTCAAGCGCGCGGGCACGCGGCACTTCCGGGCGGGAACTGTCCAGATGATAAAGCGCCGGGGCGGCGCCGAGTGTTACCGCAGCGGCCGCGAAGCCCCCCTCATGCGCGGCAAATTCCAGACTTTCCAGCAGATCCGTCTCGGCATGGTCCTGCTGATGGACGAAGGCATCCGCCGCCGCCACACGGGAGGCGAATCCAGCGGGATCGGCGGCGCCGTCGAGGCCCTGGCCATAAGCGTTGGAGGAGGCGGCGAGATAGGCCGCGCCCAGCTCGGCGCGATCCTTCCAGGCGCCTTGCACCAAGCTCGCGACGATGCCGGCCCCATGGCCGCCGGGCGCTTTGCCGTAAATGCGCGCGGTGGCGCGGCGCAGAGCCGCTCCTTGCAGCCCGCGCGCGCCCTCAGCGAGCGGGTTCCACTTTGCGGCCTCGTCCCGCGCGGCGAGCGCCTGCACCGCCGCGTCGAACAGGACGATCTGAGTTTCAAAGGCGTCACGGAACAGGCCGGAGATGCGCAAGGTCACATCCACCCGGGGACGGTCGAGCAGGGCGAGGGGCAGGATCTCGAACCCGCTCACCCGGCCTGATTCCGTGTCCCAGCTAGGTCGCACCCCCATCAGCACCAGCGCCAGCGCCAGCGCCTCGCCGCCGGTGCGCAGGCTGGCGCTGCCCCAGAGATCAATCACAGTGCGGCGGAGGAAATCTCCTGCCTCCTGCATGTGCCGGTCCAGCAGTTCCGCCGCCGCCTTCTCGGCAAAGTCCACGGCCGCCCTTGTGGGCAGGAGCCGCGGATCAAGAGTAGCGAGATTGCGCCCCGTCGGCAGCACATCCACCCGCCCCCGGGTCGGTGCGCCGGCGGGCCCGGGCGGGACAAAGCGGCCATCGAGCGCGGCGAGCAGCCCTGCGGCTTCGGCCTCCGCCGAGGCGTCGAGCCGTTCAGCGATGCGTTCGGGCGCGATGCCGGGAGAGGAAGCGGCGAGGGCCGCGAGCAGAGCCTCCCGCCGCTCCGGCGGTCGCGCGAAGACATGCAGCCCGTCCCTGACCTGCAGATCCTTCACGTCGCAAAGATATGCGTCCAGCCTGGCCAGCGCCTCCTCCTCCGGCATCGTCCCGACGCCACTTTCCTTGAGCAGCCCGGTTCCGGCGGCGCGGTCGAGGATCTCGCGGCGCAGCGCTGCGGCCCGCCGGCGGTCCAGCCCATCGGCGGCGGCATATTCGTCGAGCAGGGTCTCCAGCCCCGCGAGGGCGGGAGCGGATACGGGTTCGGCAAGCGGCGGCGTCATGTGGCCGATCGTCACCGCGCCGAGCCGCCGCTTGGCGGCGGCGGCCTCGCCGGGATTGTTGACGATGAAGGGGTAGATCACCGGCAAGCCGCGCAGCAGCGCCGTGGGGCAGCAGGATTCGGAAAGCGCCGTTGCCTTGCCCGGTAGCCATTCCAGGGTGCCATGGGTGCCGACATGAACCAACGCGTGGATTTCCTCCACCTCGCGCAGCCAGAGGTAGAAGGCGATATAGGCGTGGCGCGGCGGCAGGTCGGGGTCATGATAGCTGGATTTCCGGTCCCACCGATCGCCGCGATCCGGTTGCACGGCAAGCAGGACATTGCCGGAGCGGCGATGGCGGAGGGTGAAGGCGCCGCAGCATAGGGTAGAGTCCTCCTCAGGCTCGCCCCAGGCCGCGGTCACCTGCGCCCGCGTGGCGGCGGGGAGGGCGGCGAAGAGGCGGTGGTATCGGGCGAGACCAAGAAAGGCAGTGGGCTCGTCCCGGCAGAGACCGGCCGCCAGGGCCGCAGCATCGGGCGCCTCGCACGCATAGCCCGCGCGGCCGAGCCGGCCGAGGATCTCGGCGATACTGGCGAAAACGTCGAGCCCGACGGCATGGCCGGTCTGGCCGGAGTCCGGCGCAGTCCCGCCGCGATCGGCATCGGGATAATCGGAAACGACTAAAGCAAGGCGGCGGGCCGAGCGCGGCGTTTCGGCAAGGCGCGCCCAACCCGCCGCGCGATCAGCCGCGAGCGCGATGCCTGCGGCCTCGGACCGGTTGACGATGCGGGAGAATTCCAGCCCCGGCAGGCGCTCCGCCTCCGCCTTGAAGGAGATCGCCGTGGTCAGCAGCCGTCCATCCCGCTCCGGCAGCGCCACCTGCATCGCCAGATCGACCTGGGAGAGGCCGCGGAAGCTGGCGCGCCAGGTCTCGACGCCGCCGCCGGCCAGCACGAGCTGCAGGATAGGAGCTCCGGCCGCGTCCAGAGGCGATCCCTCCTCGTCGCGCCTCGCGGAAAATCCGGTGGCGTTCAGCACGACCGCCGGGCGGTGCGCGCGCAGCCAGTCCCTGACGAAATCCGCCGCCGCCCTGTTCTTCAGGCTATCGACGAAGCAAGCCGCCACCGTCAGCCCTCTTTCGCGCAGTGCCGCCGCCAGCGCCTCGAAGGGCGCCGTATCGCCCGCCAACAAATGCGAGCGATAGAAGATGATCGCCGCGAGGGGGCGTCCATCTTCCGCCGCCGCGCCCAGCGGATGAGATCCGGCGGCGGCGAGCGGTTCCGTCGGCGCCGGATCGTCCGGCCCGAGCCCCGCCAGATGCGCGATCAGCCTCAGGGCGCGGCCCATGTTCAGCGGCCCGCCGGCAGCACAAAAGGCAGCCAGCCGCGCGCGGGCGGCGGCGCCCACAGTTGAAAGTGCGGCAAGGCGCGCATCCGTCCGTCCGTCCCCTTCCAGCATCGCCAGCGGAATGCAACGATTCCGGCACAAGGCAGAAATTTCCTCCGCGCCGTAGCGCCAGTAGTCGAGGCCGCCAAGCAGGCGGATGACGACGCATTTCGCCTGCGCGACCACCTGTTCGGCATAGAGATCGACCGACATCGGATGGCGCAGCCGCGCGAGGCTGGCGAGGCGCAGGCCAGGGCGAGAGGTATCCTGGGCCCAGGCGCTGGCCATCGCGCCGAGATCACTGTCGGAAAAGGAAAGGAAAACCAAGTCGGCCGGGCTCTGGCCGAGATCGACCGCCGCCTCCTGCTCGTCTAGGCTCGCGGTCTCGCGGACCAGCAGGTGCAAAACCTAATCCTCCCCGGCGTTGATGGTGGCCTCGATCGTGGCGCGGTCGAGCCCGGCGCGGCCGATCACCACGATTCGGCCGGATTTCGCCTCGCCCGGCCCCCAGGGCCGGTCGAAATGATGCGAAAAGCGCGTTCCCACCCCCTGCAACGCGAGCCGCATCGGCCTCGCCCGCACGGCAGCGAAGCCCTTGATGCGCAGCACGTCATGCGCCCCGGCCACCACGCGCAGCCGCCTGATCAGCGCTTCCGGCGCCGCCGCCTCCGGCAGGGCGACAACGAAGCTCTCGAAATCGTCATGCTCATGGGCCCCGTCCTCGGCATCGTGATGCGAGGGGCGGGAGAGCAGATCCGCCTCCGCCGCTGCGCCGATGCCGAGCAGGATCGCCGGATCGAGCCGGCCTTGCCGCGCCGGCACCTGCTTCACCGCGCGCGGCAGCACCATCTCAATCTCCGCGCGCAGCCGCGTCAGCTCCCGTTCCGTCATCAGATCGGCCTTGTTGAGGACGACGAGATCCGCGGCGCGCAACTGGTCCTCATAGACCTCGGCCAGCGGATTGTCGTGATCCAGCGCCGCATTGGTCTGCCGCTGCCGTGCCACTGCCCCGGGGTCGTCGGCGAAGCGCCCGGCGAGCGCCGCCGGGCCATCGACCACGGTGATCACCCCGTCCACCGTCACCCGGCTGCTGATTCCCGGCCAGTTGAAGGCCTTAAGCAGCGGCTTTGGCAGAGCGAGGCCGGAGGTCTCGATCAGGATATGCTCGACCGGGGCGGCGCGGCCGAGCAGCGCTTCCATGGTGGGAATAAAATCCTCCGCCACCGTGCAGCAGAGGCAACCATTGGCCAGTTCGACGATATCCTCCTCGGTGCAGCCGGCAACGCCGCAACTCCGCAGCGTGTCGCCATCGATGCCGACGGCGCCGAACTCGTTGACGATGAGGGCGATTCGCCGCCCGGCGTGCTCGATCAGATGCCGCAGCAGCGTCGTCTTGCCGGCGCCGAGAAAGCCGGTGACGATCGTGACCGGAATCTTCATGCCGCCCGCTCCTGGGCCAACTGCTCCTGGGCCGGGAAGCGCGCGAGGATCATCTCCGCGAGCGAGGCCGGCCGGCGCGATGGCATGACAGTGCCGGTCTTCGAAGCTCGGTAGGCCGCCGCATAGGCAAGCAGATCCGCCGCCTTGGGAACCGAGAGTCTACCGAGCAGATAGCTCCATTTGCCTTGCATCGAGATCGCCGCCGCGCAGCCGCGCTCGCAGCTCGCGAGGCAGGTCACCTCCCGCAATTCGACCGGCGGATCATCCGCGGATTCCAGCAGCGCGCTTATCGCGGCGAAGAGATGCGCTCCTGGCGGGGACTCGCCCTCATTCAGCCTCTGTCCGGCGCGGCAAGTGATGCAGACATGCAGGATCGCACGCGGCTCAGCCATCAGACTCCCCTCGGGCGGATCACCCGCCGGTTCGAGATTGACTGACCGTCCCGGCGGAGCCGAAAGACGACGTTTGCGGCGTCGCTGTCGCCGGGGCACCCCGCCTGGGACACGGACAGTCCGGCAGGGCACAGGCCCGACCGGGGATGGCAGGTCTCCTGGCTCGCGAAGCAGTCGGCAGAATTGCCGGCCTTACCCCTCATCACCTTCCCGGCGACCCGCGTGGATCATCCAGTGGCCGTTCGACGAGGCGCTCTCCGCTTACAGTTGCGGGGGCAGCCATGGCATAGGCGCTCGCGCGCCGCACCATATTCCCTTTTCACCTTCCGCTAGGAAGGACCATCTGAAGCCGGTATTACGCGGGCACTGCCTTTCCTGTCAAAGCCTCGGAGCCTCCCATCGGACCTCTCTCCAACCTCACCCTGATCCTCGGCGGCGCGCGCTCCGGCAAGAGCATCCGAGCGGAAGCCCTAGTCACGGCATCTCCGCCGCCCTGGATCTATATTGCCACCGCCCAGGCCTTCGATGCCGAGATGCGGGAGCGGATAGCGGCGCATCGGGCGCGGCGGGAGCCGGGCTGGAATACGGTGGAGGCGCCGCTCGATCTTGCCGCGGCGCTGGCGGCGGCGGGCAAGGCGCCAGTGCTGGTCGATTGCCTCACGCTCTGGCTCAGTAACCTGCTGCTGGCGGAAGCCGATCCCGACGACGGAACGGAAGCCCTTCTTGCGGCGCTCGAAGCGCGATCAGCGCCGACGGTTCTGGTCTCCAGCGAGGTCGGACTCGGTATCGTGCCGGAAAACGCGTTGGCTCGGCGTTTTCGCGACGCCGCCGGGCTGCTGCATCAGAGGATCGCGGCGCGCGCCCATCGGGTTCTGCTGATGGTTGCCGGGCTGCCGCTTGTCGTGAAATGAGGAACGAATGACACAGGAGACGGAAGAGACCCGGCACCGCGAGAAAATGGCGCGGCGCAAGGAGGCCCAGGACAGGGAGGTCGCCGGCAAGACCATCGAGAAGGGCCTTTTGATCGTCCATACCGGGCCCGGCAAGGGGAAATCCACCGCCGCTTTCGGCCTGCTGCTGCGGATGCTGGGCCATGGGCGCAAAACGGGCGTGGTGCAGTTCATCAAGGGCGCCTGGGATAGCGGGGAACGTCACGCACTGGCGCGCTTCGATGATCTGGTGGAATGGCACACGCTGGGGGAAGGCTTCACCTGGGAGACTCAGGACAAGGCCCGCGATATCGCCGCCTGCGCCCGCGCCTGGGAGCAGGCCCGCGCCCTGCTCGGCCGGCCCGACATCGCCCTGCTGGTGCTGGACGAGCTGAACATCGCGCTGCGCTACGATTATCTGCCCTTCGACGAGGTGCTGGCGGCGCTGACCGCCCGTCCGCCCGCCATGCATGTCGTCGTCACCGGGCGCAACGCCAAGCCGGCGCTGATCGAGGCAGCCGATCTCGTCACCGAGATGGCGGCGGTGAAGCACCACTTCAAAGCCGGGGTGAAGGCGCAGCAGGGGGTGGAGTTCTGATGCCGCGCGCCCTGATGCTCCAGGGCACTGGCTCCGGCGTCGGCAAATCCGTGCTCGTCGCCGGCCTCGCCCGCGCCTGTCTGCGCCGGGGCATCGCCGTGCGGCCATTCAAGCCGCAGAACATGTCGAATAATGCTGCCGTCACTGTGGAAGGCGGCGAGATCGGCCGCGCCCAGGCACTGCAGGCAAGGGCCTGCGGGGTCGCGCCGAGCGTACACATGAACCCGATCCTGCTGAAGCCGCAGAGCGAGATCGGCTCGCAGATCATCGTCCAGGGACGGGTCTTCGGCGCGGCGCGGGCGCGCGAATACCAGGCGCTGAAGCCGCGATTGATGCCCCGCGTGCTGGAAAGCTTCGATCGGCTCAAAGCGGAGGCTGATCTGGTGCTCGTGGAGGGCGCAGGCAGCGCCTCCGAAATCAATTTGCGCGCAGGCGACATCGCGAATATGGGCTTCGCCCGCGCTGCCGGCGCACCGGTGGTGCTGGTGGGGGATATTGACCGAGGCGGGGTGATCGCCAGCTTGGTCGGTACCAAGGCGGTGCTCGATCCGGCTGATGCCGCCTTGATCCGCGGCTTCCTGGTCAACCGGATGCGCGGCGACCGATCGCTCTTCGCCGCCGGCATGGCGGCGATCACGGCGCGCACCGGCTGGCAGGCGCTGGGCCTCATCCCCTTCTTCGAGCCGATGCGCGCCCTGCCGGCGGAGGACGCTGCCGATCTCGCCGCGCGCACACCGCCGCGCAGGCCGCAGGCGCGGTTGCGCATCGCCGTGCCCATGCTGCCCTTCATCGCCAATTTCGACGATCTCGACCCACTGGCCGCCGAGCCGGATGTCGATCTCATCATGGTCTCGCGCGGGACGCCGCTTCCCGCCCCGCTCGATCTGGTTATCCTGCCGGGATCGAAGGCGACGATCGCTGATCTCGCAGCGCTGCGTGAGGAAGGTTGGGACATCGATATCCACGCCCATCGCCGGCGCGGCGGCCATGTACTCGGCCTTTGCGGCGGCTACCAGATGCTGGGCCGCAGCCTCGCCGATCCGGACGGGATCGAAGGCCCGCCCGGCGCGGTGCCGGGGCTGGGCCTGCTCGATGTCGAGACCGTGTTGGCGGGGGACAAGCGTCTCGCCGCCGTCTCCGGCGCCCTGGTGGACGGAGAGGCGGAGTTCTTCGGCTACGAGATGCATATCGGCCGCTCGGAAGGCGCGGATTCGGCGTGCCCGGTGCTGCGCCTCGCCGATGGCCGTGCCGATGGCGCGCGCTCCGCCGATGGCCGGGTTTCCGGCACCTATGTCCACGGGCTTTTCGCCGGCGAGGCGCCACGCGCCGCGTTGCTGCGCCGCTTAGGCGCTATCCCCGCCGCGCGCTGCCATGAGGCGGAGATCGAGGCGGTGCTGGATGCGCTGGCGGCACACCTCGAAGCCCATATCAAGGTCGACCGGCTGCTCAGTCTCGCCGCGTGACGGCCGCCATCCAGGCCACGATGATCTGCAGCCGCGCGGCACGCCGGTAGAGCGCCAGGGCGCGCTCGATATCCGCGGCCGTCGCCGCCAGGCGCCCATCGCCCATCCAGACATCCTCGACGCGCCTCGCGCCATAGACGCGTGGCCCGGCGAGCCGGAGGCCAAGCGCCCCCGCCATCGCAGCCTCCGGCCAGCCGGCGTTAGGCGAGCGGTGGCGCGCCGCATCTCGCCAAACGGCACGGACAGCGGCGCAAGCACTGGTTTCCGAACCCATGCCCGCTGCGAGGATGAGCCAAGCCGCCGCAAGCCTTGATGCGGGCAGGTTCAGCGCGTCGTCGAGCTTTGCCGCCGCCCAGCCAAAGGCCTCGTGGCGCGGCGTCCGGTGGCCGATCATGCTGTCCGCCGTGTTCGCCGCCTTGTAGATGGCGATGCCGGGCAGGCCGAGCAGCGCGCACCAGAATGCCGGCGCCACCACCCCATCGGAAAAATTCTCCGCTAGGCTTTCAATGGCGGCACGCGCCACGCCGGCCTCGTCGAGGCTTTCCGGATCGCGGCCAACAATATGCGAAACCGCAGCCCGTCCCCCTTCCAGGCCGCCCTGGTCCAGGCCTTCCGCAACCGCGCCGACATGATTCATCAAGCTGCGCGAGGCGAGCAGGCTGCTCACCACCAGCGCGAGCAGTGGATTCCCAGCGCGAGGGAGACGGCGCAGCGCCGCCTGCGCCAGCACCGTCGGCGCCCCGGCGGCGAGAGCAATCACGGCAGTGGCGGTGATGCCGCGCAGGCGGCGCACAGGGGGAGACAGGACATCATGGTTCAGGCGCACGTCAAGCATCCTGATCAGCGCTCCTATCCACATCACGGGATGGCGGATGATGCGGAACGCGAAATCGGGATAGCCAAGCAACGCCTCGGCGGTCAGCGCAGCGGCGGCAAGGAATAGCCGCTGCTCACTCGAACCGGGACTTACATTATGTTTTAAGCTCCTAAAAGTCTTTTGGCTCCTCTCTTTCGAGAAGGAACAGTCTTTCAGAACCTTCCTTCGTGAAAAGAAGCAGAAGCTTTTACCAGTTTTGCGACGAGGTTTGTGTAGAGTATGGGTAGAGTTGAACTGGATTTGCCGATCCTCCATGGTGGACGGTTGGAAGTGGCGCGGCGACGCTTTGCCGGCGCACCCGAACCCTTCATCGACCTTTCGACCGGAATCAACCCCTATCCCTATCCGCTACCCGTACTGCCAGGGTTGGCCTTCACCCGCCTGCCGGAACCGGAGGCGGCGGCGCGGCTGGAAGCAGCGGCGGCCGAGGCTTATGGGGCAGCCGGTCCGGCACTTGTGGCCGCAGCACCCGGAACGCAGATCCTGATCGAACTACTGCCCCTGCTCTGGCCCGTTGAGACACTAGCGGTGCTGACTCCAACGTATGGCGAATATGCCGTCGCCTGGAGGCGAACGAACTGTGTGGTTTCGCCGGTCGAGGCACTTGACGAAATCGGGAATGAGAAGGCCGTCGTGGTCTGCAACCCGAACAACCCAGACGGCCGCATCATCCCGCCGCCGGTCCTACTCCAGCTAGCCGACCGCCTGGAGCGGCGCGGAGGATTACTGGTGGTCGATGAGGCTTTCGCCGATCTCGCGCCGGATGGTACCAGCCTTGCGCCCGCCTTGCCACATCCTGCGCTTATCGTGCTGCGCTCCTTCGGCAAGACATATGGCATGGCCGGTCTAAGACTCGGTTTTGCCCTTGCGAGCCGTGAGAGGATTTCGGTGATCCGCGCAGCGCTCGGTCCCTGGGCTGTTTCCGGCCCGGCCATCGCCATCGGCTCCAGGGCTTTGGCCGATAAGGTATGGCGCGCCACGATGAAGGAACAGCTTGCGGCGGAAGCTAGCCGGCTCGATTCCTGTCTCACGGAGGCCGGGCTGCGCGTGACGGGCGGCACG
>DASTAF010000212.1:0-7260 GCA_035713005.1 Acetobacteraceae bacterium | reverse complement strand
GGCATTGCCTCAGGGCCAGATCGCATTGAGCGTGCTTGCCATAGGCTGTCCTGATCAAACCCCGCGATCCTCGCCCTGCTGCTTTTCCATAGCTTCGGAAAAAACGATTCTGTTTCGCCCTCCGCGCTTAGCCTCGTACAGCGCGGCATCCGCCCGCTCTATCAGGCTTTCCATGCTTTCCTGCTGCGGAGCGGTCACGGCGACGCCGATGCTGACCGTCACCCGGAGAGCGTCGTCCACGTTCACGACATATTGCGCCTTTTCGATCGTGGTGCGGATGCGCTCCGCGACGAAGGCGGCATCGTTCTTGCTGGACTGAGGCATGATGACCGCGAATTCCTCGCCGCCATAGCGTGCGATCACGTCCGAATTCCGGACGCTGGCGGAAAGATGGCGCCCGATGATCCGCAGCACCTCATCCCCGACCGAATGCCCGTGGCAGTCATTGATCGACTTGAACTTGTCGATATCGATCATCAGCAGCGCGGTCTGATGATTCGACATCTCGATCATCTTCTTCAGCCGGAACTTGAAGAACCGGATATTGTACAGCCCGGTCAGGTCGTCGATCGCGCCCAGCTTCAGCGCATCCCCGACATCCGCCCGCAACTGGTCCCGATACCGTTTGAGCCTGATCTGGTTGCGCGCCCGCACCCTCAGCTCGGAACTGTCCAGGGGCAATATCAGGCAGTCATTCGCTCCGAGTTCGAAGCCGCGGACCCTGAGCTTCTGCTGGTAGGGCTCGGCGACCAGCAGAAGCGGCGTCTCATGGGTGCTGTTGGCGGCCCGCAGCTTGGCGATCAGCCGCAGCGGATCGTCGAACGAGACCGAGAGATTGACGATCAGCAGGTCGTAGGAAGTATCGGCGCTCATGGAGAGGGCCTGCAATTCGGTTTCGGCTTGGACGGCCCTGATGCCCTCCTGCGCCAGGATATCCCGGATCTCGCCCATCATCGTTCCGGAATCATCGATCACCAGCGCCTGAGGCGCATCCAGCATGGACTCGGCGATGGCCTCGTGCATCAGCCCCAGATTCCGCGCGATGTCCCGCCGCGCGCCCCATTCATCCAGCAGCCTCTTGAACCTGACCAGCCCACTGACCCGCGCCATCAGCACGTCATGCTCGACGGGCTTGGTGAAGAAATCATCCGCGCCGCATTCCAGCCCCCGCAGCCGCTCGCCCGGCTCGTTGAGCGCCGTCACCAGCACCACCGGAATATGGCTGGTTTCCGGCATGGCCTTCAGGCGCCGGCACACCTCGTATCCGTCCAGTTCGGGCATCATGACATCGAGCAGGATGAGGTCCGGCTGCCAGGCCGCCGCCGCCTCGATCGCGTCGGGCCCGCTGAACTTCGTCTGGATATCGTAGTATTCGGCCGCGAGCATAACCTCCAGCAGGCGGGCATTCGCGACGATGTCATCAATTACAAGAATACGTGATGTCATTTTAATAATCGGTTAATTTTTTACTTCGCGATTGTTTAAGTCGAGCCACGGACCGCGAGATCTCCGCGAAGCCCCACATAGGTTTCAACCTCACGTTAAGCCAGCGGAACAGTGCTTGGCAAGCAGAAATCATGCTGCCGACAAGGGTTTGATGAAAAGCGCCACGGCAGGGTATCGTAATGAAAACTTCATCATCAACGGCTTTCCCGATAGGCTCCGCTTCGCCATGGAAGGGCGGAATCTGCCAGGGAGAGTTCGATGCCAAAATACTGCCATGTATCTCGCCGCGTATCTCGCCGCGCGCTTCACCGGCTTCTGCCGGCCATTCTGATGCCTGCTCTTGCCCAGGCGGCGCCGGCCATCGGGCAGCCCCCGCCTGAGGCGGCCGGCCCCTTTCTGGTGAAGCCCGCGCAGGAGCCGCGGCTGACGGCGGCGCAAATAGCTTCACTGATCCGCCATCACATCCAGTACGTGTTCGTGCTGTACCAGGAAAACCGGTCCTTCGATTCCTATTTCGGCACCTTTCCCGGCGCGGATGGGCTTTATTCGCAGCCCGAGGCTGAAACTCCCGGCTTCACCCAGAAGATCATCGGGGTTTCCGGCAGGGCCGAGACGATCAGCCCGTTCCGCATCGGCCCCTCCCGATATGCGGCCGATACCGATGATATCGACCATTCGCACCCGATCATGTTCGCCAAGATGCATGTGGTGGATGGGCATGCGCGGATGGACCGGTTCGCGCTGATGGAGGAGCGGAAATACTGGCAATCCGGCCCCCGCCCTTCCGTTGAAGCCAAGCAGATGGGCGAACTCGCCATGGCGCACGAGGATTGCGACACCATCCCGATTCTCTGGCGCTACGCCGACCGTTTCGTGCTGATGGACCATATGTTTCAGGACATGGTGGGTCCCTCCACGCCCGGCAATCTCTCCATCTTCGCGGCGCAGACCGGCCTCACCCAATGGGCGCTGCATCCGGGGGAAGCATGGAAGAAGGCCGGGGCGGATGGCGAGCCGGTGGACAATGATCACGATCCGCTATGGGGCTCTCCCGCAGATCCGTTCAAGCACCGGCTGGTGCCCGATAACGCGAAGGATTACCGCAGGGACAAGCCGAAGGACATCCAGATCAACCAGACCTATGCCACCCTGGCGCTCACCACGGCGGGCAATACGGTGCAGGCCAAAACCCGCCACGACCTCAATCCGAAGCCCGATCTGGACGATGTGAAGGCCGATATCGGTTTCATCCAGCATCTCGACCGGCACAAGATCGCCTGGCGCTGGTTCGAGGAAGGCTTTTCCAGCAAGCCGGTGCCGGGAAATCTCGGGCCGAAGGATGCCCAGGGCGTCCATGCCTCCTACATCACCCACCATAATGGCCCACAATATTTCGGCTATATCTCGAACAACCCGGAGATGGCCGCCGACATGCACGGGCTGCGCGCATTCTTCGCCGCCGTGAAGCAGGGCAGCCTGCCGCCGGAAGGTGGCGTTTTCTACGTCAAGGGCGGATATCTCAATGATTTCGGCATGAGGCCCGCCGATCCCGATGCGGCGGTGCAAAAAAAATTCCGTGGCGACGACGATCATCCCGGCTATTCGGACAGCCAGATCAGCGAAAGCCTGCTCGCCCGGGCCGTGAATGCCATCGCCGCCAGCAAATACTGGGCACATTCGGCGATCATCATCACCTGGGACGATTCGGAGGGGGATTACGATCATGTGCCGCCGCCCGAGCTGGCCCGGGCGCCGGACGGCACCATGCTGAGCGATGGGCCGCGCGTGCCGTTCCTGGTGATCTCGCCCTACGCCCGCGCCCATTACATCTCTCACGCGGTGGGGAATCAGGCTTCGGTGGTGAAATTCGTGGATGCGGTCTTCCACCTGCCGCCGCTCGCCACCCTGCCTGACGAGCAGAAGGGCCGGAAGATCGGCGAGGCGAAGTTCCACCAGAAATACATGGGGCCGTTCGACGCGGAGACGCCGGACGTGACCAATCTGTTCGGCGCCTTCGACCCGGCGCGGCTGGATGGGAAGGCGGCTCCCCTGCCCGCGAGCTACGCGGAAGTCCCGGAAGCCTGGGCGGATGAACTGCCTTCGCAATCAGGAGCGGATTGCAAGGCGATCGGCGTGGTGCCGACGGATGTGCGGCTGCATATCGCCAACCCCCTCCCAAGGGACTTCAACCCGAGGCCGAAGACCAACCCGACGAATGGCTGACGCCATGATAAAACGGCCCCGCAAGGGGGCCGTTTCCATTCAGTTCCTGGCGAGCCAGGAAAGTTTAGCCGTTGCGCTGGGTGCGCGCCGCCTGGGCAGTATGAACCGGCGCATGATTGTTCTGCGCCGTGCTGGCCTGGCTGGTCTGGGCATGGGTCACCAGCGGCGAAGGCTGGTACATGTGAAGGCCGACCGCGGCATTCGCGGCAAGCGGGGTCAGTGCGCCAAGAGAGGCAACAACGGTGGCAATCCGAAACATGTTACGCATGGGAGCAATCCTTTCTTTCTTTAGTCCGCAGCACTTTCCGCACTGCACAAATCCTAAATAGCTCTTCCCGCTCTCCATTGCACCGCATGAATTGACAGAAGAATTATGCTCTGCCTGTATGAAAAGCGGGCTTGAAGCGGAACTGGCGGGATTTTCCGTTCTGACGTATGAGCCCTTGCATGCTCACCAGAAACGACTGGCTTGCCGAATTCACCGCCTGGCGCCGCGACTTTCATGCCCATCCCGAACTTGGTTATCAGGAGCACCGCACGGCCTCGCTGGTGGCGGCCCGGCTGGAAAGCTTCGGCCTTGCGGTCACCACCGGCCTTGCCGGAACCGGCGTGGTCGGCACCCTGCGCAACGGGTCGAGCGACCGGGCCATCGCCATTCGCGCCGACATGGACGCGCTGCCGATGCAGGAGGAGAATGATTTCGGGCACCACTCCCTCAACCGGGGCATCATGCATGCCTGCGGGCATGACGGCCATACTACCATGCTGCTGGCCGCCGCCCGTCACCTGGCCGCCACGCGCAACTTCGACGGCACGGTGCATTTCATCTTCCAGCCCGCCGAGGAGGGCGGCGCCGGCGCGAAACGGATGATCGAGGCGGGATTGTTCGAGCGCTTTCCCTGCCAGTCGGTTTTCGGTGCCTATAATGACCCAAATCTGGATGTCGGGATAATCTCGGCCTCTCCCGGCACGGTGAACGCCGCCTCAGACACGGTCTCCGTGCGGATCAAGGGTCGCGGCGGCCATGCGGCAAGGCCGCATCAGGCGGTCGATCCGGTGCTGGCGGGATCGCAGATCGTCCTCGCCCTGCAATCCATCGCCAGCCGCCGGATCAGCCCGCTCGACTCGGTCGTCGTCTCGATCTGCAGGTTCCATGCCGGCACCGCGCATAACGTGATCCCCCAGGAGGCGGAGCTGGAAGGCACGGTGCGCACGCTCACGGCGCCGGTACAGGATCTGGTGGCGGAGGAAATCCCCCTCCTGATCGGGAATGTCGCCCGCGCCGCCGGTGCCGAGGCGGAAACCAGCTATGCGCGGGGTTATCCGCCGGTAGTGAACGATGCCGCCACCGCCGCCCGCGCGGCCTGCGCGGCGGCATCCGTGGTCGGCGAGGCCGGGGTTCGCCAGGATCTGCCGGCTTCCATGGGCGGGGAGGATTTTGCCTATTACGCGCTGGAGCGACCATCCTGCTTCCTGCGCATCGGCCAACGCGGCCGGGACGAAAACGGGGAATTGCGCGGCCACATGCCGCTGCACCACCAGAACTACGATTTCAACGACGACATCCTGCCGATCGGCGCGGCGCTATGGGTCGCGGTCGCGGAGCAGGAATTGTCTGCTTGAGCCTGTTCCAGGCCGCCGCCAACGCCTTCCTGCTTGCCTTTCCCGCTCTGTTCTCCATCGTCAACCCGCTCGGCGGCGCGATCATCTTCAATCAGGTGACGCGGACGCGCAGCCACGCCGACCGGCAGGAGCTGGCCCGGCGCGTGGCGGTGAACAGCGCGATGGTGATGCTGGCATCCCTGTGGGCGGGCAGCTACATCCTGAATTTCTTCGGCATCTCCCTCAATGCCCTGCGCATCGCGGGTGGCGTGGTGGTCGCGGCGCGGGCCTATCAGTTGCTCTCCGCGCCGGAGGATCACGAGGAGCGCAAGCAGGCCCAGGCCGGCCCGGCGGAGGACAGGCGGGATGATATCTCCGCCATCGCGTTCTTCCCCCTCACCCTTCCCTTCACCACCGGCCCCGGCACCATCGCCGTCACCGTCGCGCTCAGCACCGAGCGCCCGACCTATGGCAGCGAATTGCTGGCCTTCTTCGCCGGCGTTTCGGTGGCGGTCTTCGCCCTCGCCGTCATCATCTGGCTGCTCTATGCCACGGCGGAGCGGCTGGATGCCTTCCTCGGCCATAGCGGGCGCCAGGTGGTCGCGCGGCTCGCCGCTTTTCTCCTGCTCGGCATCGGCGTGCAGATCATGGTGAGCGGAGTTATCCCGGTTCTGCATCAGGCTCTGCGCGGCTGAACCTCCCTCCGTTGGGCCGGATTTCAGGCTCACGGAAACGTGCGCGGAAACTGCGCCGGGGCGGCATTACCGAAAACGCAGGACTGAGACAATGGCTGTTAACCATATCGCTGCTTATTATCAGCACCGCTATGAACGACAACCAGAAGGTCGATCTGCTGGCGCTGCTTCATGATGTCGCCCGCCTCATCCGGGTGGAGGCGGACCGCCGCGCCCGCCTGCAGGACATGACCAGGGCGCAATGGGTGATGCTGCTGAAGCTTTCGCATCATCCTGGCCTGTCGCAGAAGGATCTGGCGGAAATTCTCGAGGTCGAGCCCATGACCGTGGCGCGGCTGACCGACCGGCTGGAGGCACGCGGCCTGGTGGAGCGACGGGCCGACCCGAAGGACCGGCGGATCTGGCGGCTGCATCTCCGCCCCGAGGCGGAGCCTATCCTGAGCGAGATCGAGTCGCAGCGGGCCGAACTGGCAGAATTGATCGCCGGGGGGCTTTGCCCGCGCATGATCGGCACGATGTCCGAGGGGTTGGCCCGGATGAAGGTCGCCTTGATCCACGATATGAACGAACCCACTGAAGCTGCGGCCGATGCCGAGCAGGAGTTAGTCTGATGTCGCAAGCGACAACCGTGGCGCGGGACCGCGACGCCAGAAGCAATGACGGGGCGCGCGACGCCAAGACCCAGGACGCGGCGACACGCAAGCCGAAATCGAAGCTGCTCCGCCGCGTGCTGATGGTGGGCGGCGTCCTGATCCTGCTGGTCGCCGTGCTGCTCTACTGGCTGTTCACCGGCGGCTCCGTCGATATCACCGATACCTATGTCCGGGCGGCGCGGGTCAGCATCTCCACGGATGTGTCCGGGCTGGTGAAGAAGGTCGATGTGCAGGATCATCAGGAGGTGAAGGCGGGTCAGGTGCTGTTCCGGCTCGACCCCTCGCGCTTCCAGATCGCCATCGCCGCCGCCAAGGCGAATCTGGCCCAGGTGAAGCAGCAATTCTACGGCGCCCGCCACTCCTATCTCGCCCAGGTGGCGAAGGTGAAGGCGCAGGAGGTCCTGGTTCATAACGACCAGCTGAACTACAACCGCTACGCCGCGCTGGTGCGCTCCGGCAGCGTGACCCGCGCCGATTACGACAACGCGAAATACAAGCTCGCCGGGGCTCAGGCCCAGCTTGCGGCGCTGAAGGCGCAGACGGGCGTCAGCCTCGCCAAGCTGTCGAACGATCCGAAAATCCATCTGAAAAAGACGCCGCAATACAAGGCGGCGCTGGCCAATCTCGATCAGGCGGAGCTG
>DASTAF010000211.1:0-3627 GCA_035713005.1 Acetobacteraceae bacterium | reverse complement strand
CTCGATGCCGCACGGCTGGGCGGGATATTCGGCAGGGACCAGACGGTCCATGTCGGGCTGGCGGGCGGCAGGCTCGCCGGGATGATCGAAATGGAGGCAACCCGCCTTGCAGGCGTCACGGCTTCTCCCGCGATTGCCAATGCGGGCGAGAGCGGGCAGAGAGACCCGCGTGACGGCGTGGCGACAGGCGGCGTTACCGATTGACTGCAACTGATTTGAAGACGGACCGGATAGTGCATGAGCGACGATAAAGACCAGGGCGAATCCAAAGGGCGGCTGTCGTTACGGCCAGGTGGCCGCAGCGAGTTGGGCCGCACCGTCGATGCCGGTTCGGTCCGGCAAAGCTTCAGCCATGGGCGATCCAAGGTGGTGCAGGTGGAGGTGCGGAAGAAGCGCGGCCTTGCCGGCAATCCCCCTGCCCCCGAGACGGGCACCGTGTCCCGTCCGCAGCAGCCAAGATCCGTGCCCGGAGCGCCCGCGCCCCGCGGACTGACGGCGGCCGAGCAGGCCGCGCGGCAGCGCGCGGTGGCGGAGCAGCAGCGCGAGGCGGCCAGGGAAGCGGCCCGCCGCGAGGCCGAGCAGCGTGAGCAGGAGAAGATATCCATCCTCTCTGCCGCCGAGGAAGCGCGGCGGCGCGAGGAGGAGGATGCCAAGCGCGCGCTTGAGGAATCGGTCCGTAAGGCCGATGAGGAACGCGCCCAGCGCGAGGCGGCCGAACACGAGGCGGCCGCGGCAGCCGCTGCCGATACAGCGAAACCCGAGCCCGTCGCGGCACCGCAGTCGGCACCCGTGGTGCCTCGTCGGCCCGAGCCTGTGGCCCAGCCGCGCAAACCCACCTCACCCACCGCTCCGGCGGCCGAAACCCTGCGCCTGAAGCCGGCACGGCCAGGAGGGCGCGACGAGGAGGATGACGGGGCACGCGGCGCTCCTCGCCGGCCCGGAATCATGTCGCCCGCCCGCAAGGCTCCCGTGCCGCCGCCCAAGAAGCTGGGCGGCGATGATCGCCGTCGCGGCGGCGCCCGCATCGACGTGCAGGCCGCCGTCGAGGGCGATGACGAGCGGGTTCGCAGCCTCGCCTCCGTCCGCCGGCAGCGCGACCGCGAACGCCGTCAGGCTGAACTCGAAATGCTTCGTTCCGATCAGGTGCGTGTGGTGCGTGAAGTCATTCTGCCCGATACCATCACCGTTCAGGAGCTGGCCAACCGCATGGCCGCGCGGGTGAGCGATCTCATCAAGGCGCTGATGAAGCTTGGCGTCATGGCCACCGTCACCCAGTCCATCGATGCCGACACGGCAGAGCTGGTGATCAACGAATTCGGTCATAAGGCGCGGCGGGTTTCCGAGGCCGATGTCGAGTCCGGCCTTGAGGGCGAGACCGATGCGCCGGAGACCCTGGTTACCCGGCCACCGGTGGTCACCGTCATGGGCCATGTGGATCACGGCAAGACCTCGCTGCTCGACGCGCTGCGCCATGCGGATGTGGCGGCGCGCGAGGCCGGCGGCATTACTCAGCATATCGGCGCCTACCAGGTGACGCTGGAGAATGGCGGCAAGATCACCTTCATCGACACGCCCGGCCATGAGGCCTTCACCGCCATGCGGGCGCGCGGCGCAGGCGTCACCGATATCGTGGTGCTGGTGGTCGCCGCCGATGACGGGGTGATGCCCCAGACGGTCGAGGCGATCCGCCACGCCAAGGCGGCGAACGCGCCGATCATCGTCGCCATCAACAAGATGGACAAGGCCGACGCGAACCCCGACCGCGTCCGCAACGAACTGCTGCAGTACGATGTGGTGGTCGAGGCGATGGGCGGCGAAAACCAGGATGTCGAGGTCTCCGCCACCAAGCGCATGGGGCTGGATAATCTGCTGGAGGCGATTCTGCTGCAGGCCGAGATTCTCGACCTCAGGGCCAATCCGGACCGTGCCGCGGAAGGCGCGGTCATTGAAAGCCGGCTCGATCGCGGGCGCGGCCCGGTGGCCACCATGCTGGTGCAGAAGGGCTCGCTTCATCAGGGCGATATCGTCGTGGCCGGAGCCGAATGGGGCCGGGTGCGGGCGATGCTGGATGATCGCGGCAAGGCGATCACCGAGGCGGCGCCCTCCACCCCGGTCGAGATCCTCGGGCTATCCGCTGCCCCCTCGGCCGGCGAGGCATTCGTGGTGGTGGAGAATGAAGGGCGGGCGCGCGAGGTGGCGGAGTTCCGCCAGCGGCGCGAGCGCGAACGCAGCAGTGCCGCCACCGGTGCGGGACGCGGCACGCTCGACCAGATGATCGCGCGCATCCAGGCGGGCGAGCAGAAGGAAGTGGCTGTCGTCATCAAGGCGGACGTGCAGGGCAGCAGCGAGGCCATCCAGGCGACGGTGGAGAAGCTCGGCAACGACGAGGTCCGGGTGCGGGCGCTGATCGCCTCGGTCGGCCAGATCACCGAGAGCGATGTCCAGCTCGCCAAGGCCTCGAACGCGATCGTCATCGGCTTCAACGTGCGCGCGACCTCGCAGGCGCGTGACCTCGCCCGGCGCGACGATGTGGATATCCGCTATTACAGCATCATCTACGAGGTTGCCGATGATATTGAGAAGATCGTCCGTGGCAAGCTCGCCCCGGTGCATCGCGAGAAGTTCCTCGGCTACGCGGAAATCCGCCAGGTGTTCAACATCACCAAGGTGGGCAAGGTGGCGGGCTGCTACATCACGGAAGGGGTGGTCAGGCGTGGCGCCGGGGTGCGTCTGCTGCGCGACGGGGTGGTGATCCATCAGGGCCAGCTTTCGCAGCTCAAGCGCTTCAAGGACGATGTCCGCGAGGTGGCGCGGGGCTATGAATGCGGCCTCTCCTTTGCCGGCTTCAACGATCTCAAGGAAGGCGACGTGGTCGAGTGCTACGAGACCGAAATCGTACCGGCGTAAGGCCGGGCGGGCAGAAGAGCAGGACGGAGCAGCGCGGGCCGAGCCAACGGCAACTGCGTGTCGCCGAGGAATTGCGCCATCGGCTCGCGGAGCTGTTCACCAGGGTTGATTTCCGCGATCCCGAGCTGGCGGGCGTGCATCTCACCGTGGCCGAGGTGCGGATGAGCTCCGATCTGCAGCACGCGACCGTGTATGTGGCGCGGCTCGGCAGCACGGAGATCGACGCGCTGATGCCGGCCCTCGCCCGTGCCGCCCCCTATCTTCGGGCCGAGGCCGGGCGCGGGCTGCGCCTGCGCAACATTCCGGAGCTGCATTTCCAGCCCGATCACACGCTGGATTACGCATCGAAGGTGAATGATATCCTGCATTCACCCGAGGTGAGGCGCGATCTCGACAAGAAGGACTGAGCACGTGGCCGGAGCGGCGACGCTGCGCCTCGCGGATGACCGGCAGGGAATCGATACTGGTGCCGCCTTGCTGGCCGCGGGCGGACTGGTCGCCTTCGCCACCGAAACCGTCTATGGGCTGGGCGCGGATGCGACCAATGCGCGCGCCGTGGCCGCCATCTTCGAGGCGAAGGGGCGGCCCCGCTTCAACCCGCTGATCTGCCATTTCCCCGAGGCCGAAGCGGCTTTCGCCCATGTCGATCTCCCTGCCCTCGCCTGGCGTCTGGCATTAAAATTCTGGCCGGGACCCCTGACCATGGTGCTGCCGCGCCGG